>DATGJI010000033.1 GCA_035295225.1 Candidatus Eremiobacteraceae bacterium
GTAAAGGCGCGCCCCACATCCGCCGGCGCGCCGTAAAGGCGCGCCCCACATCCGCCGGCGCGCCGTAAAGGCGCGCCCCACATCCGCCGGCGCGCCGTAAAGGCGCGCCCCACATCCGCCGGCGCGCCCTAAAGGCGTGCCCCACATCCAACGGCGCGCCCTAAAGGCGCGCCCTACATCGGCCGGCTAGCGGTCCCGCTTTTGACACTGCTTGACGGGCTAGTGTATAGTAGGGGGCGTTTGAAAGGCGCCGCTCGGTTGTCCCGCTCGGCGCTCCCGGAAAGGCCTCATTGTCCAAGTCGCTCATCATCGTCGAATCGCCGGCTAAAGCCAGAACTCTCAAGAAATTTCTCGGTGGCCGCTACCAGGTGCTTCCATCTGTCGGTCACGTCCGCGACCTCCCGAAGAGCCGCCTCGGCGTCGATGTCGACAACCAGTTCGCACCTTCGTATATCACGATCAAGGGCAAAGGCCCGGTGATCAAAGAGCTGCGTTCGGCGGTCAAAAAAGCCAAGCATGTCTATCTCGCGCCCGACCCCGATCGAGAAGGCGAAGCGATAGCCTGGCATCTCGCCGAGCTGCTCAAACTCCCCGATCCCCTGCGCATCGAGCTTCATGAGATAACGAAGAAAGCCGTCGACGAAGCGCTGAAACATCCGCGCAAGATCGATCGCGACCGCGTGGATGCACAACAGGCGCGGCGCGTCCTCGACCGGTTGGTCGGCTATAAGATTTCGCCATTGCTCTGGACGAAGATCCGCGGCGGGCTCTCCGCCGGCCGCGTGCAGTCGGTCGCCTTGAGGATGATCGTCGAGCGCGAGCGCGAGATCGCCGCTTTTCAACGCCATGGATATTGGACGATCGGAGCCCGGCTTTGGCCGCACGGCCACCACGACGCCGCGCATACGCTGATGGCCGATCTCGTTTCCGTCGACGGCGAGCGCACCGACCTCAAAGGTGAGACTGCCCTTGCGGTGGGTGCGAAGAGCACCTATACGACTGACGAGGCCGGCGCGAAGGCGCTCGAAAAACGGTTAGGCGCATCGACCTTTGTCGTGACGAGCGTCAAACAGTCCGAACGCCGCGACAATCCCAAGGCGCCGTTCACCACGAGCACGATGCAGCAAGAAGCATCGCGCCGCCTGAAGATGCGCGTTCGCAAGGCGATGCAGATCGCACAAGGTCTGTACGAAGGCGTCGACATCGGCGCCGACGGCACGACCGGCCTCATCACGTATATGCGAACCGACTCGACGCGCGTGTCCGCCGAGGCTCAGGCGGCGGCGCGAGACTTCATCGTCACGTCATTCGGCGACGAATTCCACGGCGGCAGGCAGTACAAGATCTCCGAAGACGCGCAGGACGCCCACGAGGCCATCCGGCCCACCGACGTCCGGCGCACGCCTGAGAGCATGAAACAGTATCTCGATGCTCCGCAGCTCAAGCTCTACCGGCTGATCTGGGAGCGATTTGTCGCAAGCCAGATGTCGCCGGCTGTGTACGACCAGACCACCGTCGAAGTCGAAGCGGGCGGCTGCCTCCTGCGCGCGACGGGGAGCGTGTTGAAGTTCGCGGGATATACGAAGCTGTACGAAGACGTTCGCGATGAAGACGCGGACGAAGACGACGATCGGCGCAAGCACTTGCCGCCGGTCGAAGAAGGCCGCACGATGGATCTACGTGCGGTCGTGCCGGAATCCCACGAGACGCAGCCGCCGCCGCGCTTCACTGAAGCCAGCCTCGTGAAGACGCTGGAAGAAAAGGGCATCGGCCGGCCGAGCACCTACGCCACGATCGTCGAGACGATCCAGGCGCGCGGTTATGCGCGTCTGCTCGAGCGGAGATTCCATCCCGAAGAGATCGGCTATAAAGTCGTCGACTTCATCACCGCGTGGTTTCCGCAGATCGTCAACGAGACGTTCACCTCCGAGCTCGAAGCCAAGCTCGATCGCGTCGAGGACGCACACGTGGAATGGCCTTCCGTGCTCGGCGAGTTTTGGGTGCCGTTCTCCGGTCAACTCGATCGAGCCGAAGAAGCGGAGCGCGTCGAGCTCGAAGAGGAGCAGACGGATGAGCTCTGCCCCACGTGCGGCAGACCGATGAAGTTCAAGATGAGCCGGTTCGGAAAGTTCTTGGGCTGCTCCGGCTATCCGGAATGTCAGACCACGAAGCAGATCATCATAGATACCGGCTCGGTCTGTCCGCGCGACGGCGGCAGAATCGTCGAGAAGCGCGGGCGCAAGAGCGGCAAGGTGTTCTACGGCTGCGAGAATTTCAACACGCCAGCGAAGTGCGACTTCGTCCTCTGGGATCCGCCGATCAAGGGCGCGGCCTGCGCGCAGTGCGGCGCGATGCTCGTGCGCAAGAACAGCCGCAAAGCAACCCGGGTCGTGTGCAGCGCATCTGCGGATCACGAGACCGGCTTCGTCGAACCACCCGAACAGCAGTCGGCCTAAGTGCCGCGCCTGAAGATCGTCGGCGGCGGCCTCGCAGGCAGCGAAGCGGCCTGGCAAGCTGCACTGCTGGGCATGCCGGTCACGCTCTACGAGATGCGACCCACGAAACAGACCGGCGCGCATCGCACGGGCGGTCTTGCCGAGCTCGTCTGTTCGAATAGCCTTCGCGCCGCGGCGGTAGAAAACGCCGTCGGGCTGCTGAAGGAAGAGATGGCCGCATTCGGCTCGCTGATCGTGGAGGCCGCGCGCGCGTCGGCCGTGCCCGCCGGCGGCGCACTTGCCGTGGATCGTGACGCGTTCTCGAAGTACGTCGAAGGACGTCTCGCGGCTCATCCGCTCATCGATATCCGCCGGGAAGAAGTCGCGTCGATTGAACCGGATGAAGTCACGCTGATCGCGTGCGGTCCGCTCGCTTCGGAGTCGCTCGCCGCGTCGCTCGCGACGTTGTGCGGCACGTCGCAGCTGCACTACTATGACGCCGCTTCGCCGATCGTCTCGGCGGAGTCCATCGATTACTCGAAGACGTATGAAGCGAGCCGGTACGGCAAAGGCGGGAGCGCGGACTATCTCAACATCCCGCTCGATCGCGAGCAGTACGTGACGCTCGTGCGCGATCTCGTGGACGGCGAGAAACACGAGCCGCACGGGTTTGAGGCGGACGCCACGGCCGGAAAAGTGCCGTTCTTCGAAGCGTGCCTTCCTGTCGAAGAGATGGCGCGCCGCGGCGTAGACACCTTGCGCTTCGGGCCGCTGAAGCCCGTGGGGCTGGACGATCCGCACACCGGACGGCGCCCTTACGCCGTCGTGCAGCTGAGGCGCGAGAACGCGGCGGGCACGGCGTACAACCTCGTTGGTTTTCAGACGCGGCTCACCTGGCCGGCGCAAAAGGCAGCTTTCGCAAAGCTGCCGGGCTTGGAGAACGCGGAGTGGCTTCGTCTGGGCGTCATGCATCGCAACACGTTCGTCGACGCACCGCGCGTCCTTGGGCCGCAGCTCTCTCTCGTGCGCGCTCCGAACATTTTTCTGGCCGGCCAAGTCACCGGTTGTGAGGGGTACGTCGAAGCGGCCGCGACCGGCATCGTAGCCGCGGTGAACGCGGTCCGACGATTGCGCGGCGGTGAATCGGTTTTTGCTCCGCCGCCGCAGACCGCGCACGGCGCTCTGCTCGCCTATCTTCGCGATACGACATCGCACGATTTCCAACCGCAAAACGTGACGTTTGCGTACATCGCGGCGCTCGAAACGCCGATCCGCGATCGAAGGGAGCGCCGCAAAGCGCTCGCCGAGCGCGCACTCGGCATCGTCCGCGGCATGGCGGACGAGTTGGCGTCCGAACGCGCGAACGTTGCCGGCGCGGTCGCGCAAGTGACGCCGGCGCGGTAGGGCAAGCGACGCCCGCTCGATAACCGGAACAGCGACATGAATCATTCGACGACGATTTGCGCGGTGCGCCGCGACGGCCGGCTCGCGATAGCGGGCGACGGTCAAGTCACATTCGGCGCGACCGTGATGAAGCATAAGGCGCGCAAAGTGCGGCGGCTTGGCGACGGCAAGGTCCTCGCCGGTTTCGCCGGATCCGCGGCGGACGGCATCACGCTGCTCGAGAAATTTGAAGGCAAGCTGTCGGAGTACCGCGGGAATATCTCGCGCGCTGCGGTCGAACTTGCAAAGGATTGGCGGACGGACCGTTTTTTGCGTCGGCTCGAAGCGCTCCTGATCGTGGGCGATACCGAGCACCTCTACGTGCTGTCCGGCACCGGCGATGTCGTGGAGCCGGACGACGACGTCGCGGCGATCGGCAGCGGCGGCCCCTACGCGCAGGCCGCGGCGCAAGCGCTCGTGCGCAACACGAAGCTCGGCGCGGAAGAGATCGTGCGCGAGGCGCTCGCGATCGCCGCGAAGATCTGCATCTACACGAACACCGATATCTCCGTCGAAACATTGTGAAGCGCGACGGCGCAATGGCCGTCAATCCGCCGCTGCAGACCGCGCGTCTCGACCTCGAGCCGCTTGTGCGCGGCCACGCGCGGGCCTACTTCGACGGCATGCGCGACCCGGCGATGTACACCTACTATGCGGGCGAGCCGTTGCTCTCGATCGAGGCTGCCGGCGAGCGGATCGCTCGCTGGGAATCACGGCGCTCACCGGACGGCAGCGCGCTCTGGCTGAATTGGATGGCGCGCATCCGCGGCGGAGCGTACATCGGTTGGTTCCAGGCCACCGTCACCGGCACGCAAGCGTTGATCGGCTACGATGTCTTCGTGCCGCATCAACGCCGAGGATTCGGCCGCGAAGGTACCGCCGCGATGTTTGAATACCTGACCGGAGCGCTCCGCGTCGAACGCATTGATGCGACCGTCGACACTGAAAATATCGCGTCGATCAAACTGCTCGAATCAGTTGGATTTTCTAAGGTCGAAGAACGCGCAAGCGACGACCTCCCCGGCCGCCGCGACTTTCTTTACCGCGTGAGCGTAGGTCCGTGAGGACCTCGTAGCAGCTCCACCCTATTGCCGGCAACGGGCCGCGAGCGCCCGAGCGAGGGTCTTGAGGAGCTCACGAGCACTCGACTTCGCCACCTTGCGCCCTGCAACGGCGTCGAGCGCATCTCCGACGATTCCGAACGGCGGATCATAGCTTCCCTCGAGCACGAGTGTGCACGTTTCGGGGCGCTCATCACGTTCGATGCCCAGAAGGCCCAACAGTTGCGGGAACGGGCCACCGCCGACAGGCGTCAAGTGGACCGCGGTAAATTTTGACCCCTCGTCCTGACCCTGTATCGGCACGAAGTGCGCATTGACGTCCTTTGACAGTGCGAGCCCGCCGGGCAGTCCGACTTCTTCAAGCGGAAGCGTCAGCCTAATGACGCCGGGCGCGCCACCGATGCTTGCCGTGAGATCGTCTAGGCTCGGGACGAGATACTTTGCCGCCCGGTCGTATGCGCACCGAACTGTCAATTTCTCGTGGATCATCACCATGTTCAATCCGCTCCGAGGCGACGCGATCAAGATCAATATACCGTTTGGTAAGCCGCACTTCTACGAAAGCGATGTGAAGAACTCAAGAAGGCTGAGCGGCGCGGCATCGCGGCCCGATTTCGAAGATGGCGGTGCTTTATCTCGGGGGCGAGAAGAGACTGATCCATGCTCGAACAAACCGCTCCGGCTCGCGGAGCACAACGGCTTTGGTCCTGGCCCTCGCTTCCGCGCGACACCTATATCGCCGCGATAGCGCTCGTCGGAATCGTCGTCAACCTGTTCTTGCAGTACGGCGGCCTGCAACGGCCAGCGTTCGCTGCGTATCCGCTTTACATCGTCTTGGTGGTCGGCGGAATTCCACTCGTCTTCGATCTGGCGCGAAAGCTATGGGCGCGCGAGTTCGGCTCAGATCTGTTGGCCGGCATCTCGATCGCAACTGCGGCGGCCCTGCATGAATTTCTCGTCGCGGCCATCGTGATACTCATGCTGTCGGGCGGCTCCGCCTTAGAGCAATTCGCCACTCGGCGTGCTTCTTCGATTCTTCGGGCATTGTCGCAACGCATGCCCAGCGTCGCCCACCGAACGAAGGCTACCGGGGTTGTGGACATCGCGCTCGACGATATCGTCGTGGGCGATACGCTCGTCGTATTTCCGCACGAACTATGCCCCGTCGACGGCGTCGTCACAACCGGCGAAGGCTGGATGGATGAATCCTACCTTTCGGGCGAGCCGTTTCAGATGCCGAAAGTGGCGGGAACGGATGTGATCTCGGGATCGATCAATGGCGATATGGCGTTGACCATCCGCGCCACGAAGCTGCCCATCGATTCCCGATACGCACGAATCATGAGCGTCATGCGGGAGGCGGAAGGTCGCCGCCCTAGGTTGAGAAGGTTAGGGGATACACTTGGCGCCTGGTACACACCTATGGCGATTGGAATCGCTTTAGCGGGTTGGCTCGCGAGCGGAGACGCTCAGCGATTTCTATCGGTCATCGTGATCGCGACACCATGCCCTCTGCTGATCGGCATACCCGTGGCGATCATCGGCGCCATCTCGCTCGCCGCCCGGCACGGGATCATCATAAAGAATCCAGCGATGCTCGAGCGGATCGACAGTTGCCGCACAGTGATCTTCGATAAGACGGGTACGCTGACATACGGAAAGCCGTCGCTCTCGGAGGTCGCATGTGCTCCCGGCTTCAACCGCGCCCAGGTTATTGCGGCTGCGGCATCGCTCGAACAATTCTCAAAGCATCCCCTCGCATCGGCTATACGAGAGGCTGCGGACAGGGATCATTTGGCTGTACAACCGGTCTCGCGTATCAGTGAAGAAGCCGGTGTTGGATTGCGAGGCATGGTCGGCGAACATACGGTGGATATCACCGGGCGTCAGGCCGCATTGCGGAGTGGGCGCTTGACGCCCGATATGCTTCCCGTGGCCGAGGCCGGCCTCGAATCCATCGTGTTCATCGATTCAACGTATGCCGCCGTGCTTCGATTTCGTGACGAGCCTCGTCAAGAGAGCAGCTCGTTTATCGGACATCTCTCGCCTCGCCACCGAGTCGAGCGGGTGATGATTCTATCCGGAGATCGCGAATCTGAGGTGAGGCGCCTGGCGAAACGCGTAGGCATTGAAGATATCTATGCCGGACGGTCGCCTGAAGAGAAAGTGGCTATCGTCGCTGATCAGACGACCAAGGCGCCCACGCTGTTCATCGGCGATGGTATAAACGACGCTCCCGCGATGCAGGCCGCGACGGTCGGACTCGCGTTTGGCCAGGCCAGTGAGATCACGTCGGAGGCCGCCGACGCCGTCATAGTCGAGCCGATGTTGGGGAAAGTTGACGAGCTGATTCATATCGGCAGGCGGATGCGCACGATCGCACTTCAAAGCGCCGTGGGCGGCATGGCCTTAAGCGTGATCGGCATGTCCGCTGCGGTTGCGGGCCATCTGCCGCCAATCGCCGGTGCGATCGCACAAGAAGTAATCGACGTGGCGGCGGTGCTGAACGCGCTTCGCGTCGCGTTTCCATTCGAGAAGTTGACCGACTACTAGGGCGTGCCTGCGAAGACAATAGGGCAAGCGGTGCTTGCCCTAGTACGGATCATGCCGTGGGGACCGCCGCCGCTAGCGCGCTCACGGTTGCCTTCGCGTCGCCGAAGAGCATCATCGTCTTCGGATTCTCGTACAACGGGTTATCGATGCCGGCAAAGCCCGGGTTCATCGACCGCTTGAGCACGACGACATGCTGCGCTTTGTCCACGTCGAGGATCGGCATGCCGTAGATCGGGCTTGACGGCACGTTGCGCGCCGCCGGGTTCGTGACGTCGTTCGCGCCGATGATCAGCGCCACATCGGCCTGCTCGAACTGCGGGTTGATCTCGTCCATCTCGTGGAGTTGGGAATACGGCACGTTCGCCTCGGCGAGCAGCACGTTCATGTGCCCGGGCATGCGGCCTGCAACGGGATGGATCGCGAACTTGACGTCGACGCCGCGCTTCTCAAGATTGGCTGAGAGTTCTCGCACCGCGTGCTGCGCTTGCGCGACCGCCATGCCGTAACCGGGCGCGATGATGACGCTGCGCGAGTATGCGAGCAACGTAGCCACGTCTTCGGTAGACGCCGTGCGAACCGTACCGCCGCTAGCAGCTGCTGCCGGCCCGCCGGCAGCGCTCTGCACGGAACCGAACGCGCCGAATAGCACGTTGGTGATTGACCGATTCATCGCTTTGGCCATGAGCATGGTGAGCAGCGTTCCGGATGCGCCGACGAGCGTGCCGCTGATGATGAGCACTGTGTTGGAAAGGACGAAGCCCGTGACCGCGACCGCGACGCCCGTGAACGAGTTGAGCAGCGAGATCACGACCGGCATATCCGCACCGCCGATCGGCAGCACGGCAAGAATTCCGAGAAGTGCGGCGGCGCAGACC
The DNA here is from genome assembly GCA_035295225.1 of Candidatus Eremiobacteraceae bacterium. Lineage (NCBI taxonomy): Bacteria > Bacillati > Vulcanimicrobiota > Vulcanimicrobiia > Candidatus Eremiobacterales > Candidatus Eremiobacteraceae > Candidatus Eremiobacteraceae bacterium. The sequence continues at coordinate 8,368 of DATGJI010000033.1, forward strand.
AATCCGATGAACGCGCGCGGATCGAGATTGCCGAGCGAGAGATAGACGGCAAGAGCGACGACCGAAAGCCCGATGAGCCCGTTCACGACTTGTTGGCCCGGATACGTCAGCGGGCGGCCGGGCATCAGCTCTTGCAGCTTCGCGAATGCGATGAGGCTGCCGGCAAACGAGATCGCGCCGATGATGACGCTGAGCACGATCGGCACGAGATCTGTGGCGGCCGCGGTGCCGATACCGTAGATTTTAAGGAATTCGCCCGACGCCACGAGCGCCGCCGCGCCGCCGCCCGCACCGTTGAACAGCGCGACCATCTGCGGCATCGCCGTCATCTTGACCGCGCGCGCCGAGACGAATCCGATGAGGGCGCCGACGACGCCGCAGACGACGATGATCGGCCAGGTCACTATGTGCTTATCGAAACACGTTGCGGCAACGGCGATGACCATGCCGATCGCCGCAAGCGTATTACCCGTGCGCGCGTTGGCCGGCGAGCTCAAGAACTTGAGCCCGAGGATGAAGAGGATGCCTGTCAGGAGGTACGCGAGCGCGAGACCGGTGTCGAGTCCCGACATCACTTCGACTCCGGCTTGGATTTGAACATCTGGAGCATGCGTCCGGTGACTGCGAAGCCGCCGACGACGTTGATGGCCGCCAGCACCATGGCGGCGGCGCCGATGACGCTTCCCGTGGTTCCGCCGATGGCCGCGCCCGCGACGAGCATCGCACCGACGACCACAATGCCGTGAATTGCGTTCGTCGCCGACATGAGCGGCGTGTGCAGCATGGACGGCACTTTCGAGATGACTTCGAAACCGACGAAGACCGAGAGCACGAATACCGTGAGTTCGACCAGGATGGTTTCGGTCATGCCACTCCTCCGGCGGTGAGTTTTGCGACGCCTTCATGCACCACGCCGCCGTCGCGCGTGATGCAGACGCCGCGTGTGATCTCGTCGCTCATGTCCACGGCGAGCGCGCCGTCCTTGACGAGGTGCGTGAACAGCGCGTGAAGATTCTTCGCATACAGCTGGCTTGCGTGCTGCGGCATGGTGGACGGCACGTTCACCGGACCGAGCACGTGGACGTCGTGCGCCGTGACATTTTCACCGGACTTCGTGCACTCGCAATTGCCGCCGGCCTCTGCCGCAAGATCCACGATGACCGACCCAGGGCGCATCGCGCGCACCATCGCGTCGGTGATCAAGAGCGGCGCTTTTCGCCCCGGCACTAGTGCCGTCGTGATCACGACGTCCGATTCGGCGACGCTTTTCGTGAGCGCGTCGCGATTTGTCGCCTGCTCTTCGGCGGTGAGCTCGCGGGCGTAGCCGCCGGCGCCTTCCGCCGCGATCGGTGGTGAGACGAACGACGCGCCGAGGCTTTCCACTTGTTCCTTGGTCGCAGCGCGCGCGTCGAACCCTGTGACGACGGCGCCGAGGCGCCGCGCGGTGGCGATGGCCTGCAGGCCCGCGACTCCGGCGCCAAGCACGAGGACGCGCGCCGGCGGTATCGTTCCGGCTGCGGTCATCAACATCGGGAAGAATTTCGGCAGCGCATCGGCGGCGAACAGCACGCACTTGTAACCCGAGACGGTGGACTGCGATGAGAGCGCGTCCATGCCTTGCGCGCGCGAGATGCGCGGCAGCATATCAATGCTGAATGCGGTGACGCCGCCGGCCGCCAGTGCGGCGGCGTCGCCGGGATTCACGAGCGGAAACAGAAAGGCGAGCAGTGCGGAACCTCGGCGCAGCGCGGCGATCTCAACGGCGTTGGGCCGCTGCACTTTCAAGACGAAATCGGCATTGGAATACAGCGCGTTTGCGTCGGGAGCGATGGACGCGCCGGCGCTGCGATACGCATCGTCGAGGAAACCCGCAGCCGCTCCGGCACCGGTTTCTACCGTGACCTGCAAGCCGGATTTCACAAGCCGCCCGGCGATGTCCGGCGTCACAGCGACGCGCTGCTCGCCGGGGGCGGTTTCCTTCGGAACGGCAACGTTCAACGACGGCCTCCTTATCAGGGTCGAACGGTCGGCCTCTTCTGCGCGACCGGCTTATGCGCCCTCTCATCGGATTGTCATCGATCATTCATCGCGGCGCGGCGGCGCCGCAGTAAAATCTCTTTGGAAGGGCTCACGAGGGCATTGAATATGATCCGCATCGTCGTCATCACTTCCGCTCTGACAATCGCCGTGCTCTCCGTCGCGATCGCGGCGGTGAAAGGCTTTGCGGCCGCGCCGGCGCCGTGCGCGGCGTCCTGCATCGTCGCGGATCACACGCCGGCGCCCGCGCCCGCGATGGGCGGAATGTCTGGCATGCCGAGCATGGGAGGCGCTTCCAGTGCGAGCATGGGCAGCGCGTCCGGAGCGAGCATGGGCGGCGACATGTCGATGGGGCCGCATATGACGTTGACCGCATCGCGTCCGCCGCAAGCCGGCGACCGGCAGCGCGCCGACGCGATCGTCGCGACGCTGCGCCTGACGCTGACCAAGTACGCGGACTATCGGGTCGCCGAAGCCGACGGCTACAAGCCGTTCCTGCCAAACATCCCGCAGCCGCACTATCATTTCACGAATTGGGTCAATGGCTTGGCCGCGCTCGGGAAGTTCGATCCCACGCGTCCGACCTCGTTACTCTATGCCAGGGACGGCAGCGGCTACAAACTCGTCGGCGCGATGTATACCGCGCCGCGCAACGCCACGCCGGATCAGCTCAACGCGCGGATTCCGCTGAGCATCGCGCATTGGCACCAGCACGTCAACATGTGCTGGGGTCCGACCGGCACGCCGGCAAGCGAGTATTTCGGTCCCAATGCGCGATTCGGTTTGAAAGGATCGATCGCGACCCAAGCCGCGTGCGATTCGGCAGGCGGCCGCTTCCAGCCGGTGCTGTTCAATTGGATGGTGCACGTCTACCCGTTTGAGACCGATCAAGCCAAGATCTGGCAAGTGGACATGCCCGGCGGAATGGACTCAAACCACTCCACGTAGACGTGATGATGTAGGGCGGACCTTTACGGTCCGCCGGCGGGCCATAAAGGCCCGCCCTACATTTTACGACGGCGGGGTTGAATAGCCCGGATTTCGAATATACCCGAACCGCTATGAATCCTCAAGACTTGACGCCGGCGCGCATCGTCGCCGAACTCGACCGCTACATCGTCGGCCAAGGCGCAGCAAAGCGCGCCGTTGCGGTCGCCCTGCGCAACCGCTACCGCCGCGAGCGCATGGAAGGCGAGATGCGCCAAGAGGTGATTCCGAAGAACATCCTCATGATCGGGCCGACGGGAGTCGGCAAGACGGAGATCGCGCGCCGGCTTGCCGTCCTCGTCGGTGCTCCATTCGTCAAGGTCGAAGCGACGAAGTACACCGAGGTCGGTTATGTCGGCCGTGACGTCGAGTCCATGGTGCGCGACCTTGTGGAAGCGGCCATCCGGATGGTCCGCGCAGAACGAATCGCCGAGACGGAAGATGTCGCCGAAGAACTCGCGCTCGATCGTCTCGTGGATATCCTCGAGCCGTCGACAAAGGCGCCGAACAACGTGGGGAACCCGCTCACCGGATTGTACGCGATGCTCGGCCAGCAGTCGCGCGCCGGCGCGGAAGCGCAGCCGTCGCCACCCCGCTCCGAAGAAGTAGAGAACAAACGCCGACAGACGAAGGACGAGTTGCGCTCCGGCTTCTACGACGTGCGCATGATCGAGATCGAAGTCGAAGAGACGCCGCAGTTCGTCGGGGCGTTCGGCGGTCCGCAGATGGAAGAGATGGGCGGCAACATGAGCGACATCCTCGGCTCGATCTTGCCGAAGAAGCGCAACAAGCGGCGCGTCACGGTCGCGGATGCGCGCAGGATCTTCGCGCAAGAAGAAGCCGTCAAGCTCGTGGACACGGAAGGTCTCAAGCGCGAAGCGGTGCGCCGCGCCGAAGAGAACGGGATCATCTTCGTGGACGAGATGGATAAGATAGCGGGCAGCCGCGAGGGCGCACGCGGTCCGGACGTCTCGCGCGAAGGCGTGCAGCGCGACATCCTGCCGATCGTCGAAGGGTCGACGGTCGTCACGAAGCACGGCCCGGTGAAGACGGACCACGTGCTGTTCATCGGTGCGGGCGCATTTCACGTCAGCAAGCCGAGCGATCTCATCCCGGAGCTGCAGGGCAGATTCCCGATCCGCGTCGAGCTCGACAGCCTTACGAAGGATGACTTCAAGACCATACTGACGCAGCCGAAAAACGCGCTCATCGAACAGTACCGTCAACTGCTCGCGACCGACGGGGTGGCGCTGACGTTTACCGCGGACGGTATCGACGCGATCGCGGAACTTTCATCGCTCGTGAACGAGCGGACGGAAAACATCGGGGCCCGGCGGCTTCACACCATGCTGGAGCGCGTCCTAGAACTCGTTTCGTTCGAAGCGCCCGAGCGCAGCGGCGAGGTCAGCGTGGATCGCGCGTATGTGGAGGAGCGCCTCGCCGACATCGTCAAAGACCACGATTTGTCGCAATACATATTGTAGATCGATCGTGGCATAGCAGGTCGCATTGTGGCATACGTCCGACGCATCGTCATCGAACCCGATCCAATCCTGCACAAGGTGGCCAAAAAAGTCACCGAGCTTGAATTGAAGATGCCGCTCATCCAGCAGCTGATCGACGACATGTTCGAGACGATGTATCAAGCTCCGGGCATCGGGCTCGCCGCGCCGCAAGTCGGCATCGGCAAGCGCATCATCGTCGTCCACGTCGGAGAAGATCAAGGACCGTATGCCGTGGTCAACCCGGTGCTGTCGGATTTCGAAGGCGAAAGCGTCGGCACCGAAGGATGTCTCTCGATTCCCGGCACGATCGGCGACGTCACGCGAGCGGAGAAATGCGTCGTCAGCGGCCTCGATCGAAAAGGTAAAAAGTTCCGGCTGGAGACCGAAGGCTGGCTCGCTCGCTGCTTTCAGCACGAGGTGGATCACCTCGACGGCGTGCTGATCCTCGACAAGGCAGAAAACATCCGCGAAGCGGTGCCGGTCGAAGCAGAAGACGGAGCGGACTCGGGCGCGGAGGCCGATCGCGAACTCCGGGCTTGAGCGCAAGGGCAGGCTGCGCGTCGTATTCTTCGGCACGTCCGCCTTCGCCGATCCCAGCCTTCGCGCGCTCGTTCGCGAGCACGACGTCACGCTGACGGTTAGCCAGCCGGACAAACCTGCAGGTCGGGGCATGCGGCTCGCGCCGACGCCGGTAAAGACGACCTCGCTCGAACTAGATCTTCCAATCATAACGCCGCCGCGGCTCGATGGCGACGCAGTCGCCCAAGCGCTTGCAGCGAAGCCCGACGTCCTTGTCTGCGTCGCGTACGGCAAGATCTTGCCGTCTGCGTTGCTGACGGGCCCTCGACTCGCGGCTCTCAATATCCATCCGAGCGCGCTGCCGCGCTATCGCGGTGCGACGCCGATGCAAGCCGCGCTCCTCGCAGGCGACGAAGCGACGGCGATCTCGATCATCTGGATGTCGGACCGCATGGATGCCGGCGATATCGCCTTGCAGACGCCCGCAGCAATCGAGCCCGACGACAACTTCGGCACGCTGCACGACCGGCTAGCCCGCGATAGTGCGGCGCTGATCATCAACGCGCTTCAATTGCTCGCGACCGACTCGTTGCCGCGTCTGGCGCAAGACGAATCGCAGGCGACATACACGAAGCCAGTCGCGAAGCAGGATCTCGAACTTCGGTTTGACCGCGGGGCGCTCGAGCTTTCGCGACGCGTGCGCGCATATGCGCCAAGGCCCGGAGCGTGGATGCGCTTTGCCGGCGGCCGCCTGAAAGTGCTCGACGCACGCCCCGACAGCGGCGAGGTCGACGGGCCGCCGGGCTCCGTGCACCGAGCGCGCGACGGCGGTGCGCTCGCGGCGACCGCGGATGGCGCGCTGCGCCTTCTCAAGGTCGTGCCCGAGGGCAAGCGGCAGATGAGCGGCGAGGAATTCGGGCGGAGCTTGCGCACGTGAACGCGCGCGCGGCCGCGCTGCGCGCGATGCTTCGAGGCGAAGACGTCACCGCATCACTAGATGCAACGCTGCATGAAGCCGGCCTTGACGCGCGCGATACCGGATTTGCCACTGAGCTTGCGTACGGTACCACGAAGATGCGCCGCGCGCTCGAGTGGTCCATCCAGACTGCGTTGAAGCGGCCGTTCGCGTCGCTCGACGTCGCGCTCCAGCGGATACTGCTGCTCGGCGCATACCAACTGCTCTACTTAGACCGCATACCTGTGCACGGCGCGGTCGACGAGAGCGTGAAGCTCGCGCGCGCCTACGGTCACGCAGGCACCGCAGGACTCGCAAACGCCGTGTTGCGCGCGATCGCACGCGATCGTCCGAAGCCGAAGCGCCCGGCAAGCGACGATACCGTCGCCGACTTCGCGACGTTCGCCTCTCTGCCCGACTGGATCGCCGAACATTACATCGCGCGCTTCGGTTTCAACGACGCACTGCGCGCCGCCGAAGGCCTGAATGCGCCGCCGGCGCGCGCTGTCCGGCTCGATATCGGTCAGAGCCCGCCCCCGGATGCTCGTCCATCGCCGTACGGAGTCCCGGAGACTGCGCTCGTGGAGTCGCTCACCGATGCGGCGCGCGCCTATGCTTCACAAAGCGCGGAAAGCCAGCTCGCGGTGCATCTGCTCGATCCGCGCGCCGGCGAGACGGTGCTGGACATCTGCGCCGGCCGCGGCACGAAGACCGCGATGATCGCGCAGCGGCTCGGCGGTGCGGGTGCGATATTCAGCGTGGATGATGACGACGCGAAACTGTCGGTCCTGAAGCGCGACAATAAGCGCTGGCCGAACATAACCGCGGTTATCGCCGATGCGCGCAAGCCGTTTGCGCCGAGCATTCCGCGCGACGTCGACCGCGCGCTCGTCGACGCACCATGCTCGGGATTGGGCATTCTCGGCCGGCGACCCGACGCGCGCTGGCGTAAATCGCCCGGCGATCCCGAAAGGTTCGCGCCCGTCCAGCGCGCGATTCTCACGGCGGCTGCCGATCGTGTCCGTGTCGGAGGCTCGCTGCTCTACGTCACGTGTTCGACGCACGAAGCGGAAGACGAAGTTCCAGTGCAGTCATTTCTTGCCGGAAACGCGCAGTGGCGCGCCGTGACGATCGAGCGATCAAAACTCGTTCCGGGCGATCACGACAGGATGCGTCAGCGCGGGCCGTACCTGCAGATCGTGCCAGGCATCCACGGCGCCGACGGATTTTTTTACGCGCTGCTTGAACGGCGTTCGGCGTGATCGATCCGCAATCGATTCGCTGGCTCTCAATGAGCATCGTGACCGGCGTCGCGGCGCTCGCGGTATGGGCATTCTCCGATTCGCGCGGCAAGCGCGGCGAAGCCGGCGACGCCGAAGCGGAAAGCGGCCGCGTCGCTGCACGCTTGGAGATCCGGCGTCCGGGCACGCAGGCGGAGCGAGTGATCGTGGAAGACGGCTGCGTCCTCGGGCGAGCGCGCGACTGCGCAGTGCCATTTGCCGACGCCGCCGTCAGCAAATGGCACGCCCGTTTGCATTGCGACGGCGCGGTCACCAGCATCGAGGATTTGGGTTCCACCAATGGGACTTTTGTGAACGGCCGACGCATCGAAACGCCTACGCCGCTGCGTCGCGGCGACAGGATTGGCTTGGGAACCAACCAAATTGTCTTTCTCGGTTTAGCGCGGACGGGGCGCGCGACGTAACTAGAGCTTTCGAAAGGTCAACCGACCGGATGGAAGTCGCGGTCACCTCCGACGTCGGCACGGGCCAGCGCCACAACGATGACGGATGGTGTGCAGAGCAACTGCACAAGAACGTCACGCTTCTCGCTGTCGCGGACGGATTCGGACGTCCGCAGGGCGTCTCCGCGTCGACAGTCGTGCTCGACGCGATCCGCGACAGAGTCCGGCACGAATTGCGTCGTGCCACGCTTCCGTCGCGAACCCTCACCCGCAACGATCTCCGCGAATTGCTCGTGCGCGCCTTCGCCGACGCGAACGACCGTCTTCTCCGCATGAGCGGCGGCGGAGACGATTACGTCTCCTCGGGAAGCACGTGCAGTCTCATCCTTATAGTAAGCGAGGAGGCGTTCGTCGCGCACATCGGCGACTCGCGGGCGTATCTGATGCGGCGCGGCGAACTCGTGCAGCTGACGAGCGATGAAGCCATCGAAACCGATTTCGTGCGCAGCGGCAGCGGCCAAGCTGGCGCCCGCTCATCGCGTCACGCGCTGCCGTTGCTGACGCGTGCTCTCGGAGTCGAGCCCGCGGCCAATGCGCCGCCCAAAGTCACGCACTACACCCTGCACCCGCATGACGCTCTGTTCTTGTGCACCGACGGCGCGTGCCGCGGTCTGTCGCATAGCGATATCCAAACATACCTCGCGTCGACCGATCGCGCGGACACGGTCGCCGAACGTATCGTCGGACGCTCTCGCGCGTGGGGCAACACGGACAACGCGACCGTGCTCTTCGTGCGCGACGCGAACGAGCACGGCACACCGCGCGAGACGCTCGCGATCCACCGCCGTTCGCGGCGCACGCTCGCTGCGATGTTCGTCGTTCTCGGCATATTCTGGATCGCCATGCTTTTCGGCGTCGGACTACGCGCGGCCGATGACCATCTCTATCTTGGGGTCGATCAGACCGGAACGGTGACGCTGTATGCGGGTCTCCCGACCGCGATCGGCGGCCTGCCGCTGCATTACGTGCGCGGGCGTTTCGGCACGCAAGTCTCTGCGCTGCCGGCAGCGGCGCGCCGAGAGCTCGAGACCGGACTGCCGGTCGATTCGGTCGGCGAAGCGTCGACGCTCGTCGATCAGTGGCGCGAGCAGCAGTCAAAGCCCTGACAGCGATCCGTCTGCACCGCAGCGACATGCCCTTGCTCGTCGTGGTCGGCGTCTGCGCCATCGTGCTCATGACGCTGCTGCCGTTGGACGGCCCCATCGCATGGTGGCCGCTCCCCTTCGTCGCGATCGGGTTCATCGTCTGGAGCATGATGGAGCCCGACGCCGATCCAGTGCTCCTTCCGATCCTCGCGGCGCTCTGCAGCATCGGCTTGCTCGTCGTCGGCCGGCTGGATGCCGATCTCGCCGGCCATCAAGCGCAGTGGATGCTGCTTGGCATCGCTATCGTCATCGTGGGAAGGCCTGCGTTCGCGCGATACCGCCGCCTCGTGTCCGTGGCGTATCCGTGGGTCGCGGGGACGCTGCTGTTGTTCGTCTTGCTCCGGTTCTTCGGCCACGAAGTCAACGGCGCGCGATTGTGGTTCACGTTTGGACGCTTCAACGCGCAGCCGGTCGAAATCGCGAAACTCTTCATGGTGTTCTTCATGGCGTCGTATCTCACGGAGAACGGGCTTGCGATCGCCGCGACGCCGCTCTCGCACGTGCGCGAAACGATCCGGCTCCTCGGGCCGCTCGTGCTCGGGTGGGGCGTCTCTATCGTGACCCTCGCGTTTCAGCGCGACGTCGGCATGGCGGCGTTGTTCTTGGGGATATTCCTCGTCATGCTCTACGCGGCGTCAAAACGCACGGATCTCGTCTTGCTGTTCGCATTGATCTTCGCCGCGGGCACGTGGTTCGTCGCGGCGCATTATCCGTACGTCGGGGCGCGCGTGTCGGGTTGGCTCGACCCGTGGAGCGACCCGCTTGGCCGGGGCTATCAGCCTGAACAAGGATACTTCTCGCTCGCGGCGGGCGGATTGTTCGGTACCGGCTACCACCTTGGCCAACCGGGATTTATCCCCGATGCTTCGACGGACTACGTGTTCGCGGCGTGGGCTGAAGAATTCGGAGCCATCGGCGGCTTCGCGCTGCTCGCGCTTTATCTCGCGCTGGTGACGCGAGCGCTACGAATCGCGTTCTTCGCCGACGATCGTTTTACGGCGTTGCTCGCGACCGGCTTCGCCGCCATTCTCGGCATTCAGGTCTTCGTGATCGTTGGCGGCGTCGTGGGGTTGGTGCCGCTGACCGGGATAACGCTTCCATTCATCTCATATGGCGGGTCGAGCATGGTGGCGAATATTTTAATGCTCGGACTGCTCCGTCAGTTCAGCGTGCGAGAGGCCGTAGAGTCCCGCAGCGCAGGCTTGAACCTCTCAACCGCGAAATCGACGGCATGACTTTCCAGCGGCCGCTCATCGCGATGATCGCGCTGACGGCCTTGCTCGGTCTTTCGTCCGTTCCGTCCTCAGCTCAGACGGCCATACTCGAAGCCGTGCAGTCGCAGCAGCTTCCAAACGGTCACGCGCGCGTGCTGCTCCAATTCAACGGCCCGGTCTCGCTTCGTCCGACGAGTCCGGCGCCGACGACGAATTATGTCTTGCAGATCGCCGGCGCCTCATCGGCGCCCAATGTGCCGACGCTGCAATCCATCAATATCGGCAACGTCCAATCAGTCGCGCTGCAGCAGTTCGGCACGACGCTGACGATCACGTTCGCTCTCACGTCTCCGGTCCAGCCCACCATTGCATCGTCGCCAAACGGGGTCTACGTCGTCGACGTGGCGCCCGGCCAAACGCCGGCCCAACCGCAGCGTTCGCCGTTCGGCGCGCCGTCGTATGCGACTCCAACGCCAACGCCGGCTTCGAACGGTCAGTTGACGAAGATGATCCGGCTGCGTTACGCGGACGTCTCCGAAGTCGTCGGCATCCTGACGAACACCGGCGGTCAGATCGCGCCGTCGTCGGTCTTCAATCCGCAGCCGAGCAATGTCGGCGTGCAGCAGAACGGTTTAGGCGAGGGCGGGTTCCAAGGCGGTTTCCAGGGCGGATTCCAAGGCGGCTTCCAGGGCGGGTTCGGTCAGCCGTCGGTCGGGGGCTACAATCAATCGCCGTTCGGGAATAATGGCTACGGCGGCGATCAGAGCGGCGCGCAGACCGGTCAGCGCATCAGCGACAATCTTGCGATCGACCGGCGCCTCAACGCCGTCATCCTGTCGGGAACGGCGGATCAGATCGCGCAGGCTGAAGCGATCATCCGCATCATCGACGTGCCGGTGGACAGCGTGCTGCTCGACACCGAGGTGCTTGAGGTCACGGATTCCGGAGCGAAGGCGCTGGGTTTAGACTATAGCCAGACTTCCACGGATCCCATCACGCATATCTATAACCAACAGTCGCAGATCCTCAACAACATCAACGCCGGGGCGGTCCCAGGTTCGATACCGCTGCAGTCCAACATCTTCTTGCTGGTCAGTAAAGGACTGGCGAAGGTGCTCGCGTCGCCGAAGATCCTGACCGAGGACAATCAGGCAGCGTACATATTGACAGGCGATTCGCTCCCGATCCGCGTCACCACCCCGACGAGCGTCGGCGGGGTCGGCGCGGTCTCGAGCCAAGTCGAATACATCAACGTCGGCGTGAATCTTGAGATATTGCCGCACGTCACAGGCGACGGCGGAGTGGATACCGGCGTCTACTCGCAGGTCTCATCCGTCACGGGTTTCGACAGCGCGAACGATCCGCAGATCTCGACGCGGCAGGCACAGACCAAAGTGATCTTGCGTGAAGGCCAGTCGCTTGTGATCGGTGGCCTCATCCAGAATCGGGACATCCGCAACCTGCAGAAGATTCCGATCCTCGGCGATCTGCCACTTGTCGGCGCGTTGTTTCGTTTCTATACGGAGACGCGCGAAAACACGAATTTGATCATCACCGTCACGCCGCACATCATCGCTGCCCCCGTGACGAGCGGTGTCGCGCCGATCGTCTCTCCGGTCCCATAGATTCGCGCGCTGCGAATCACCACGAAAGGAATCATCCTCATGCGCGGCAAGCCTGGAGCGCTCGTCCTTGCGTTAGCGTGCTCGGCCATGTTGTCGGGATGCAACGACCATTCTCTCTCTCTGACGCTCACGCCCAATCCGCTCATCGTCGGGTTGACCGACACGCAGGCCACGGTTCACGCGCACGTCGTGGCGCGCGGCTTCGGCTCGATCCCGTTCAACAGCGTGCAGTTCGCCGTGTTCAACGGCGACAACTCGATGCTTGCGAGCCAGACCGAACCGGTTGATGCGAAGATACCGGCGCAGCCGTTCGGCTTTGCCGTGGACAAGGACTACACGTTCCCGATCAACGGCGCGCTGGTCGCCCTGTCAGGCACGAAATACATCATGGTGAAGATCTTCGATCCAAACAACAACCTGCTCGCCCAATCGCGGTTGGACATCGACGTCCATCTGCTCCAAGGCTTGAGCATCCCATCCGTCTTGCAACCGGCGGTCAGCCCTAGTCCGTGACGCCGAGGAGGCGCAGCCCGTCGCGGTCACGGCGGCGTAGGGGCGGCACTGGCCGCCTCTTCTTCGTGCTGTTCGTTTTCGCCGTGATCCTTGCCGGCGCGTGGTGGCAGCGACATAAGATCATCGCGTTCTTCACGCCGCATCGCGCGCCCGCGCGGCACGTCGCGGTCGCGCCGAGCGAAGAGCCGTCGGTGGCGGCGACGGTGCCGGCGGCACCTCCGTCGCCTTCGGCATCCGTCTCGCCGAGCGTGACGCCCAGCCCGTCCGCGTCCGGCCCGCCTCGTGTCGCGATTATCATCGACGATTGCGGGTACAGCATGACGCGCGATCAAGTGTTCCTCTCGCTTCCGATTCCCGTGACGCTTTCGATCTTGCCGATAACGCCGCACGGGCGCGAAATCGCGGCAGCCGCGACTGCGGCGGGCAAGTACGCGATCGTGCATCTGCCGATGGAACCGGAATCCTCAGCGGCCAATCCGGGGCCGGGCGCGATTCTGACCGGCATGACCGACGATCAAGTCCGCGCGCTCGTCGCGTCGGACCTTGACGCGCTGCCGCCGTTGCCCGGCGCGAACAATCACATGGGGAGCAAGGCGTCGGCGGATAAGCGCGTCATGACGGACGTTCTCAGCGTTTTGAAAGAGCGCAACATGTTCTTCATCGATTCGATGACGAGCGTCGCATCGGTCGGCGGGCAGACGGCGCGCGATCTCGCCGTGCCGACTGCCGAGCGCGCCGTTTTTCTCGACAATCAAGCCACCGTTCCCTACGTGGAAGGTCAGTTGCGCGAGACCATCGCTCGCGCGAAAGCCGACGGCTCCGCGATCGCGATCGGCCATCCGAACCCGCAGACTGACGAAGCGCTGATCGCGATGATCCCGCAAATGCAGGCCGCCGGCATCGTCTTCGTTCCAGCGCAAACCCTCGTCCACTAATCCTCTTGATGGGGCCGACGCCAGTCGGCCCACGGTCGCATCACCTTAACATGGCCGCCGCACTCGCGCCATATCCCACGCGCACCATGCGCAGATGCCGCGTACCGCCGTTACCCTGGCCGATCTTGCAGATCCGCCCGATACCGCCACGTTACTGCCTCTCGACGAATCCGCCACCGCTCGCGCCATCGCAACGACGCGCGCTAAACTGATGCGCCGCCGGAAGGCGCTCATCGGGCAAGCGGGCGCCGAACCGGACCTCGATCGCGTGATCGCGTCACTGCGCCGCCTCCAAAATCCGCAACTCACCGCGTACTCTGTCAGCGGCGGTGTCGTGCTGTCGGAGCCGTTCAACGGCATCGCTCGCGCTTGCCCGCCGGCATCGCCGAAGATCGCGCGTCTCGCGGCCGATGCGATGGTCGGCAAACGCGCGCCCGCAGCGCTCGTCCGCGCGTTGGGCGCTTTCGGCGACGCCGCGCTCGGCCTTGCGCGCGCGGCAGGCGTGCGCATCCGCATCGTCGCCGCCGGAATACGGTTCTCGCAGGCGTCGGCTTCGGTCGCGCGCTGCGTGCCGGGGATCGACGAATGGGAAGCGCCGCCGTCGGGGCTCTTCGTCGTTGAAGATCGAACCGTCTTGCTGCGCGACCGCGCACTGCACATGACTGCGGCCCACGAATTCGCTCACGCCCTTGACGCAGCGCTTGCCTCTCGCCCGCGATCGTATTTCTCGTTCGAAAGCGAAGAACTCCGCTACTATTTCTCCACAGCGACCGGCTACGTGAACGAGTACGCGGCAAGCGGTCTCGACGAGTACTTCGCAGAGAGCATCCGGGCGTACGTCGAGGTCAATGATCCGGCCTGCGCGTGGCTGCCGCTCACGCGGCAGGATCTGTTCTTGCGCGACCCAATGATGTTCGCGCTCGTGGACCGACTTTTCGCGACCGGCCTGACCGCGCGCGAGCGGCGGCTTCGTCGCCGGTAGAACGCCCGGCGGCCGCCGTCAGCTCGGTGTCGTAAGTATAACTGTTAGAAGTATCGCAACAATTGCAAGGTTTATAACGTGCGAGATCATGCAGAGCGGGCACGGCATCTTCGTGATGAAGAGCAAGCTGTACGCAAGATACAACGAGACGAGCGCTGCAAGCGACGCCGCGATCACAACCGCGATCAGCATAAGCGGATTCGCGAGGAAGAACGAACCGATCAGTACGGCTGGATAATAGACGAGCCCGATCGCAGCATTGTCCACGCCGCCGAAGAGCCGCGCGCGCGAAGTCTGCACGACGCTCGCTTCAGACAGTAACCCTGCTTTGTCGGCGGCGGCCTTGCGATGCATCAGGAGCGACGTCACGAACCCGATGCAGCAGCACAGCATGAGCGCCACGTGCAGCACGTGGAAGTGTGAAAAATCAGTCACGGATGAAGTCGGCGATCCGCTTCAGTCCTTCGACGACTGCCTCGCGTGGAGCGGCCCACGTGACGCGAAGATAGCCTTCGGTGTTGCTCGCGAAGACCGCGCCCGGTACCGTGACGACGTCGGCTTTTTCCAGCAGTGCGTAGGCTGCGGCAGTGGAATCCGCGGCAAGGCGGTCCGGCAATCGCACGAGCACGTAGAATGCGCCCGCCGGCTCGATCGCGCGCAAGCGATTCGCCGCGACGGCGTCAAGCGTGGCCTGACGCTGCGCTACATACCACGGAACCTGCGCGCGCAACCGAACGGGGTCACGGAATATCTCAAGCGCGACGCGCTGGCCAAATTGACTCGCCGACATCAGCATGAGCGAGTGGATTCTCGCAGCCGCTTGGACGATCTCCGCCGGTCCGATCAAGAATCCGATACGCAAGCCGGTGAGCGCGCACGACTTCGAGAGACTTTCAACGAGCAGCGTGTGCGGGTAGGTGTCGGCGAACGACGTGTACGGTTCCGCCGCGTACGAAAGTTCGCGATAGACCTCATCTACGACTAAGTAGACGGGCGGCCCCGGTCGCGCGGCCAAGCCGCGCGCAAGATCGCGGACTTCCGAGGGGGGCATCACTGCGCCGGTAGGATTGGCCGGCGTCGCGAGCACGATCACGCGCGTCTTCGGAGTGAGCGCTGCGAGAATCGGTGCGGCGCGGGGCGTGAAGCCGTCATCGGCGACAAGCTCCACGGATCGCCACGTGATACCTTCGAGTTCGCAGACTTTGTGATACACGGGATATCCAGGGTTGGTGACAAGCACTTCGTCGCGGCCAGGCTCCGCGAGCGTTTTGATGGCCAAGTAGATCGCCTCTTGCGATCCATTCGTCACGCAGACATTGTCGCTCGATTTGAAATACTCGCCGCCATAGACGGTCGCGACCAGCTCGCGTAATTCGGGCAGACCTGCGTATGTCGTGTACGGGCAGCCGTGCTCGCGCACCCATGCGACTGCGGCTTCAAATGGAGCCATGTCGGGCTTGAGGCTTGGCTCGCCGATGCCGAGGTCGACCGATGAGGCGCGCTTGCGTTCGTGAATGGCGCGGATGCCGGACGGAGCGATGTTGAGCAGGCGCGCGTTTGCGATCGCTGACTTCACACCGCGACTCCGAAGTCGCGCAGCGCCTCGTTGAGCGACGTCTTCTTGTCGGTGGATTCCGACCGCCGGCCGATCACGAGCGCGCACGGCGTGCCGAACGTTCCCGCCGGGAACTGCTTGTCGGTCACTCCCGGGATCACGACGGCGCGCGGCGCGATGGCGCCTTTCGTCGTCACGGGCTTCGCACCCGTGACATCGATGATCGGCGTGCTCGCCGTCAGCACGACGCCGGCACCGAGCACCGCTTCCGCGCCGACTACCACGCCTTCCACCACAACGCAGCGCGAGCCGATGAACGCACCGTCTTCGACGATGACTGGCCGCGCGTTGACCGGTTCGAGGACGCCGCCGATGCCGACACCGCCGGAAAGATGCACGCCCGCGCCGATCTGCGCGCAGCTGCCGACTGTCGCCCAGGTGTCGATCATCGAGCCCGCGCCCACCCGCGCACCGATGTTCACAAAGCCCGGCATGAGGATGACGCCGGGCGCGAGGTAGCTTCCATAGCGCGCGACACCGGGCGGCACAACACGCACGCCGCTACCCCGCCAATCTTTTTTCGCCGGGATCTTGTCAAAGAAGCCGAGCGGACCCGCTTCGGACGGTTCGCTCTCATGCAAGCGGAAATACAGGAGGATCGCCTGTTGCAGCCACGAGTTGACGCGCCATCCGCCGTCCGGTGTTGGTTCGGCGACGCGCAGCTCACCAGCATCCAGGCCAGCTATCGCTTGTTCCACAGCATCGCGGATCTGACTATCGGGTGTCTGTACGCCGTCCGAGAACGCGCGCGTGATCGTGTGTTGGATTGAATCCGAGGCTACATCCATCGCGCGATATTTCGCCGCCGAGCGCCGCGCGACCCGCGTCCCGAGGTTTGACACGCTTCCGGTGCGAAGGGTATAATTGCGGTCGGCTTCCGGCGCAGGTGCGCCGCACTCCGCGATGATGGCGCGTCGTCTAATGGTAGGACCGCAGGCTCTGAACCTGCTTGTGGAGGTTCGAATCCTTCCGCGCCAGCCAGATCAGAAAGGGCGCCTCGCGCCCTTCAGCGTTCGAGCAGGGCCCCATCGTCTAGAGGCCTAGGACGCCGCCCTCTCAAGGCGGAGACAGGGATTCGAATTCCCTTGGGGCTAGAATTTATTTGACGGGCACTTGAGCCGATTCCGTAACGGATTTCGGCTCTTTGCTTGATTCGCACAACGTCGCACACTTATGCACGAGATCGCCTGCTTAAGATGTCCTCAAGGTGTGCTAGTAGCCGACTAGAGTATGCCCCGTCGCGCTGCAGACAGAAGTGGCCGTAGCTAGGAAACAAGAACAGGCGTCGGAAGCCACTCTCAACTATGACGAGCAACAGCAAACTCTAGGTTCTACCGCTAGTTGTTGTGTTGGGTGTTGTTGCAGCAACCCGGCACCGAACTCGCCAATTTTGAGCCGACCACAATCCCTCGCAGACTTAAGAGGCTAGTCAGCGGGCGGTCTGGAGATGAATTCCGAACCCCAGGAGCGTGACCTATCTCTTAGTTTATCTCGCGATTTTCTTGTTAGCCGTTGGGGCAATGACGTATTGGCTCTCAGGAGTACTCTTTGCCGAAGATTTTCGAACGTGGGCATCAAGAGCGTCGGACAAACAATTCACTACCGCGCTCGTTCGTTATTCAATATTTGCAGTCTTACTCTGCATCGGCTGGGTTGGCGCAATTTCGTGGCCTCCACCGTTCGACGAGCTGACAGAGCTTGGTCGTGCAATTGCGATAAATTGGCAAGTCGGTCTTAGCGGTCACTACTTCTGGTTATTGTTCTTTTCAACACTTGGTAGTGCCATTGGGTTATTTTGGCCACTCATCTTCAGCAGTTTCTTCGGTTGGTTGTTCCTCAAAGAGATCTGGCGTCGTAAGTCAAAGGCGATAAGTCAGCAATGAACACCCATCAATTCGTCTTCATAAAGTCACTAACTGGCATAAAGCCAGTTGTTCTTTTCGTAGCTGCCGCGTGTGTGCTGGGCGTGATGTGCCTACTGTCAGCAAGTTGTGGCACGTCTCGAAACTCGTCCGTAAAGACTGCCGTTTCGCCGGCGATCGGCAGTGCATCAACCTCTCCATACTCAAACGTGGAGGGGTTTCGAATGTTGCCCGGGTCATCTATTCCGAATAACGCTATAAATGCCCATATCCCGCCCGGCACAAGCCTAGCAGACCGCCGGGTTATCCGCGATGTATTGGTCGCGCTGCCGCCCAGCCAACGCCAGTACATAATCTGGATGCGTGTGCCGCCAGGAAAGTACGGCTACGAGCTTCTTCCGAACCATGGCTTAATGATCATGTATTGCGGCCGATGCCCCATCGTGAAAGACCGTACTCCCGCCGATTTCATCGGGAACTACGTGTTGTATTTCGACGGTAGGGTGCACACGGATTCGAACGCAAACTACGGAGGGCCAGGGGTGGACAAGTACCTTTTCGCCGTGCCCTCAAGGTTCGTGCTGTAGATTGTCCTCTAGTCGCTAGATGACTCGGCGTGGCACTGCGGTAGCGTTGTCTCCCGTGTTCGGTGTTCCCGTCGGCTCGATGATGATGAGGTGCGTCTCTTCATCAGCAACGGGTTTGTGTTCGACGCCTCGCGGAACGACGAACAGTTCGCCTGGTCCAAGGACGACAACGCGATCGCGAAGATGGATCGCGAGTCGCCCGCGGAGCACGAGGAAGAAATCATCCGTGTCATCGTGCTTGTGCCAGACGAATTCGCCGCGCACCTTCACGACCATGATATCCTGATCGTTCAGCGTCGCGACCGTGCGGGGCGCCCAATATTCGTCAAACTTTGTCAACTTCTCAGCTAGGTTGACTTTGTCGGCCGGCATATGACTCCCTTACGCCGTCGATCAACGGCAACAGTGACAGGGATTCGGATTCCCTTCGGGTTAGACCTCATGATCGTCGGAGGATGGGTATGCTAAAGCAATTCCGTGCCAAACTTCGGAAATCGAACGCGAAAGGTGGCTGGACGTACGTTATCATGCCCGGGTCGGTGAAGTTCTTTGAGACTCGCGGCCTTGTGAGGGTTCGGGTGTCGATCGACGGCCACACTTTCGACAGTTCGTTCATGGCGATGGGCGACGGCACGCACATGCTTCCGGTCAAGGCCGAGATCCGCAAGATCATCGGCAAGGAAGCCGGGGATCTGGTGACCGTCCGGGTCGAGAAACGCATCTCTAGAGGTAAAGTAACGTGAGCGCATACGACCGCTTGGATCTTGCTCGCAAATGCTACGGGGCGTACGTGACCGGGGATCGGCACGTCCTCGAAGTGCTTCTGAGCGACGACTTCACGTTCTCCAGCCCAGCCGACGTTGGCATCGACAAAACGACGTACTTCGAGCGCTGCTGGCCGAATTCGCAGCTCATCGGGTCATTTGACTTCAAACGGCTCATCGAGGCTGGCGACGAAGTCATCGTCACATATGAGTGCACGAAAAAAGATGGAAGCCGGTTTCGCAACACCGAGATCCTTACATTTCGAGTGACAAACTGGCACGGGCGGAAGTCTACTTTGGCTGGGATCTTTGAAAGGCTGTCGAAACGATGCGCAAGGTAAATACAAAGACTGTTCCCGAGGATACATGGACTTCGCCGAAAGGCAAGTACGTGGGCGCCGACAAGGGGATCTCAGAAGCGCTGGGGCGCGATCCTCGATCGACGGATCTTATGTTGCGTCATCCATTTGACGTAGCACTCATGCGCGTACCTCCGGGCAAGGTTCCCTTTCCGTACCACTCGCATAGCGCTCAATGGGAGTTCTACATCGTTGAGAGCGGCGCCGGGAAGGTCCGCCATCAAGACGGTACCGATGAGATCGAGGCAGGCGACGCGTTCATCTTCGAGCCGGGTCAGCCGCACCAACTCATCAACGACGGCAAAGACGACCTCGTCGTCTACATAATCGCGGACAATCCGGTCGGCGAGTCGTGTCACTATCCTGACAGCGACAAGTACGCGGTCCGCTCGCCCGGGCGGAAGCTTATGCGTTCGGAAGCGCTCGGATACTATGACGGGGAGGAATAGGAATGAAGAGATACTTTCTCTCATTTGCAATCGTAACGATCGCCTCGATCGCGCTCTCGGGAATGGATTCTAGGGCAGATGGCCTTCCGCCGGGTCAGCACACTGCGACAGCGAAGTACTGGCCCAAACTTGGCTGGCACGTTGTAAATTATACGCCGTTTCAATTCGACCGACATATAGTTGACCTTACCGCAGGCGGACATGGCGACGTCTGGTTCGGCGTCGGGTCGTCTATCGAGCATATCGACGGAAATCGTGACATGTCCGTGACCCGGATGCCACATGAGGAATGGATCGTTTCTGGAATATCCGTGGTCGGAAAGAACGTCTGGTTCTCCGCAGGTCAGAGCGGCAAGTTTGGCATCCTCGACGACAGCGGTGTTCCTCGGTTCGTCCAAGCCGTACCTCGGCGATTCAACCCGGACCTACGGGATGTTGTCGCCAACAACGATGGTGAAACGTGGTTTGTCGACTACGGAAGATCGTCGATCGGCTACCGCTCGGCGAGCGGACGTCTCGTCGAAAACCCGTTTCCGCGAGATACATCGCCGGTTCGCATGCAGCATTGTATGGGCAAGCTTTGGGTCGTTTCCGTCGGGAGTTCGGGCGGATTGAGTGTAATAGACGACAATCTTCGTCCGCAACGACTCGTCCTAGGAAAGCTGCCGGGGTATGCGGTGGATGATATCGCATGCGATAGTCTCAATCGTCTCTGGATATTGAGAACCAACTATCGAACGGCGGCGATAGAAAGACTCGATTCAGGAGCCAACTCCGAACTGGCACCTGTCTTCGACTCCGAGGGGGGTTCGATCGCGTCAGATCTCGCTGGGGGAATCTGGATGACGACCGAGACGCAGCACTGGTCTGGCCCGATCATCCACATTGATTCTGATTTGGCGCAGACACGACACTATCTCCCCACTGAAATTGAAGGCGGAGACTCCATATTGGCCGATGCAAACGGTCGGATATGGCTGGCGATGAATGGGGGCGGAGCGCCAATCGCTGTCACGGAGATCGATACGCGATAACGACGCGATTGTATGTGGAAACGATTCGATAGGATCGACGCGGCAATTGCGCGCTGGATGGCGCGCAACGGCGTCACGTTCTTGCGCATCAGCCTCGGCATCGTGTTCTTCTGGTTCGGTGTGCTGAAATATTTCCCAGCGGCCAGTCCGGCGGAAGCGCTTGCCGGCAAAACCATACTCGTGCTGACCTTCGGCCACGTACAGCCCAACATCAGCATGCCGATCCTGGCAACCTGGGAGTGTCTTATCGGAATCGGTCTCCTCACGGGCTTCGCGTTGCGCGTCACGATCTTCTTGCTCTTCGTGCAGATGGCCGGCACGCTCTTACCGCTGTTCTTTTTCCCGCATGAGACGTTCGCATCGATTCCGTTCGCACCGACGCTGGAAGGCCAGTACATCATCAAGAATCTCGTGCTGATCAGCGCCGGCTTGGTCATCGGTGCGACCGTCCGCGGAGGGCGATTGACGGCTGGGCCGAAACCGTGACTATGCAAGCTGTCATCCTCGTCGGCGGCGAAGGGACGCGCCTCCGGCCGCTCACCTACGACCTGCCCAAACCCATGGCGCCGCTGCTTGGCCGCCCCTTCATCGGCTGGATCATCGCGCGGTTGAAAGCCGCGGGCGTCGAAGACATCATCCTTTCATGCTGCTATCTGCCCGACAAGATCGAAGCCCATTTCGGCGACGGAGCGAGCATGGGCGTCACGCTGCACTACGTGCTCGAAAACGAGCCGTTGGGCACCGCGGGCGCGATCAAGAACGCGCGCGACCTCATCCGCGGACCGATCTACGTCTGCAACGGCGACATCATCACCGGCCTCGACCTCGTCGCGCTGCGCGACAAGCACATCGCCAACAAAGCGCTCGCGACCATCCATACGCGCGAAGTAGAAGACCCAAGCCATTTCGGCGTCGTCGAGACCGACGCGAGCGGCCGCGTCAAACGCTTCGTCGAAAAGCCGAAACCCGGCGAGACCGACGCGCGCGACATCAACGCCGGCACGTACCTGCTCGAACTTGAAGCGGTTGACGCGATTCCCAGCGGGCGTGCAGTGTCGATCGAGCGCGAAGTCTTTCCCGACCTCATCGCGCGAACCAAACGCGTCTTCGCGGTCTCGACGAACGATTATTGGATCGACGTCGGCCGCCCCGATACGTACATCCAAGCACACCGCGACATCCTCGACGGCAAGCTCGATCATCCGCTCGGCGTCGAGATCGCTCCGCAAGTGTGGTCGGGCGACGGCGCGCCGCTCCCACAGGGCGTCACCGCACGCGGCCCGGCGTATGTCGGACCTGCCGTCATGCTCTCGAGCGGCGCAAGAATCGAGCCGTACTCCGTCGTTTACGACCGCTGTCGCGTGGGTGAAGGGGCCAGCGTCGGCTCCGCGATCCTCTGGCCGGGTTGCGAAGTGGGCGCGCGTGCAAACGTCCGCGACGCGATCCTCGGCCTCGATGTCATCGTCGAGCCGGGTGCCACCGTGCCGCGCGACGCGGTCGTCGGCCGCGGCGAGCGCATCGGCGCAACCACCGCCGCTCCTTGACAAGAGGTCCTTTGGACGTCCTCGACGCTCTCAACGAAGAACAGCGCGCTGCCGCCGAGCATACGGAAGGGCCGGTGCTCATATTTGCGGGCGCAGGGAGCGGCAAGACCCGCGTGCTCACCCATCGCACCGCGCACATCCTTGAAGCCGGCCTCGCGCGGGCGCATCGCATCCTCGCGGTCACGTTCACGAACAAAGCGGCCGGTGAACTAAAGCGCCGGCTCGCAAATCTCGTGGGACCCAGCGCGACCGGCCTCTGGGTTGGTACGTTCCACTCGATCGGCGTGCGCATGCTGCGGCGCGACGGCGCTTCGGTGGGCGTGGCGCCGAACTTCGTGATTTACGACGATGCCGATCAGCGCACGGTGATCAAAGAAATCCTGCGCGATCTCAATCTCGACGAGAAACATTTCGCACCTGGTGCGATGCTCGCGAAGATCAGCCGCGCCAAGGAGCGTTGCATCACCGCTCACGCGTACGCCGGCAGCTCCGAGGGCGAGCTCTCGCCCACGATCGCTGCTATCTATACCGAGTATCAGCGTCGCCTGGGCCAAGCATCGGCGCTGGATTTCGACGACCTCATCATGCACGCGCTCGCACTTGCGGAGCGCGAGGACGAGCTCGGCCGCGCGTGGCGCGAGCGATTCCGCTACGTGCTCGTCGACGAGTATCAAGACGTCAACGAGGCGCAATACCGAATGGTGCGCGCGCTCTCGCGCGGGTCCGGAAACATCTGCGTCGTCGGCGACGACGACCAGAGCATCTATTCGTTCCGCGGCGCCGATCATCGCATCATCTTGCGGTTCGAGCGCGACTTTCCGGGCGCGGCGATCTTCCGGCTCGAGCGCAACTACCGCTCCACGTCCGCCGTGCTCGCGGCCGCAAATGCGCTCGTTGAACGCAACACGCAGCGGCATCGCAAGAAGCTGTGGACAGAACGGGCCGAAGGTTCCCCGGTCACGGTGTACGCCGCAGCCACCGACCGCGAAGAAGCGCGCTATGTCGTCGACTCCATCCGGCGCGGCATGCACGATTACGGCTTGACGCTCAACGATTTCGTCGTACTGTACCGAACCAACGCGCAATCGCGAGCCTTCGAAGAGGCGCTGTTAGTCGAGGGGCTGCCGTATCGCATCGTCGGCGGCGTCGGCTTCTATGCGCGCATGGAGATCAAAGACGCGCTCGGCTACTTGCGCTACATCGCGAACCGCAACGACGGTGTGAGCCTGCGGCGCATCATCAACGCGCCGCGACGCGGGATCGGCATCGCAACGCTCAACGCGATCGCCGACGAAGGCGCGCGGCGCGGCTTGTCGTTTGCACAAGCGCTCGCCGATCGTGCGGTCGTCGCCGAGATCGCACCGAAGAAGGCCAAGGACATCGCGAAGTTTCTCGCCGACATCGAGCATTTCGCCGCGCTCGGCGCGCTCGAAGGTCCGGCGAAGCTGCTGGTCTCGGTCTTGGAAGACACGGGATATCTGCGCGACTTGCGCGCCGAGGACACGGTCGAATCGCGCTCGCGGCTTGAAAATCTACAGGAGCTCGTCGGGGTAGCCCGAGATTTCGAAGAATGCGAAGGTCCCGACCTCGACCAATTCTTGGCCACGGTCGCGCTCGTCTCCGACATCGACCAGCTCAAAGAAGGTGAACGATACGTCACGCTCATGACGCTGCACATGGCCAAGGGTCTCGAATATCCGGTGGTCTTCTTGTGCGGCATGGAAGAGGGCATTTTTCCGCACGGCCGCGCGCTCATGGACCCGGCGGACATCGAGGAAGAGCGACGCTTATGCTACGTCGGCGTCACGCGCGCCATCGACCGCCTTTCGCTGAGCTACGCGAAGCGCCGGCTCACGTTCGGCAGCGCGTACATGCATCCGCCCTCGCGCTTTCTCGGAGAGATGACTGGCCTCGAATATCTCAACGCGCAGCCGGTGCCCACCGTCGGCTTTGGCGGAAGCTGGGATGACGTCGCGCTGCCCGCTCCCACCGTCCGCACCGACATCGACCTGCGCACGGGCGATCGCGTCGTTCATCCGAAGTTCGGGGCCGGCATCATCGAAGATGTCAAGGGCGCCGGCGGCGACGCGTTCGTGACGGTCAATTTCACGGAGGTCGGGCGCAAGAGCATCATGCTCAACTACGCGAAGTTGGAGAAAGTCGGCTAAAAGCGAGCTCCTCCAAGCGCGGCCAGAGGTCGGTCGCGCCCTCCAAGGTGAACGTTGCTTCTCATGAAGACCGGTCGCATCCGTACGGCGGTTTCCGGCGCGCGCGGAAAGATGGGAGTCGCCACGATTGCGGCACTGCGCGCGGCCGACGATATCGAATACGTCGGGGGACTTGTGCGCGGGTCGGCGCAGAACGCCGAAGAGTACACGTCATTGGGCACGTTGTTCGAACGAGCCAGACCCGAGGTCTTGGTCGATTTCACGGCCTTTCCAACGAGCATGGATATCGCGATCGAAGCCATGCAAGCGGGCATCAGGCCGGTGATCGGCACGTCGGGATACGGCGCCGCGGACGTCGCGCGCCTCCAGACAGAATCGCAGCGCACAGGGACAGGCTGCGTCTTCGCACCGAACTTCGCGCTCGGCGCCGTGTTGATGATGCGATTCGCGCGCGACGCCGCGCCGCACTTCGCGGCCGTCGAAATCGTCGAGATGCATGAGTCCGGAAAAAAGGACGCACCCTCGGGCACGGCTATGGCAACTGCGCGCGCGATCGCCGACGTTCGAACGTTCCAACGCGCGCCGACGCAGTCGGTCAAGGCCGATGGCGC
>DATGJI010000034.1 GCA_035295225.1 Candidatus Eremiobacteraceae bacterium
CGTCGGGCGTCTTGCGCGATTCGCAGAAGATCGGGCTCGTCGGCAAGAACGGCGCAGGCAAATCCACGCTGTTGCGGATCGTCGCCGGCCTCGATCGCGCCGATGGCGGCACGGTCGTGCGTGCCAGAAACGCGCGCTTCGGGTTCGTCAGCCAGGATGCGTCGGAAGACGCGCGCGGAAGCCTCCGCGAGGCCTTGGAATCGGCAGTCTCGACCGTCCTTGCGCACGAGCGCGAACTGCGCGCGCTTGAAGTGGCCATGGAGACGGCGGACGAAACCGATCTCGAACGTCTCATGATCCGCTACGGCCAAGCGCACGACGACTTCGAGCGTCACGGCGGCGCAGCCATGCCGCGGCGCATGCGCTCGATGGTCGCTGCGTTCGGCTTCGACGAGGATGACCTCGATCGGCCGCTGCGCGAATTTTCCGGCGGACAACGCACGCGGGCGAATCTCGCGCGCGTGCTGCTCGAAGATCCCGATTGTCTGCTGCTCGACGAACCGACCAATCATCTCGATCTCGACGCGGTTCGCAAACTCGAAGATCTGATAATCGGCGACCGTCGAGCGTACATCATCGTCTCGCACGACCGCTACGTGCTCGATCGCGTTTCGACGGCGATCTGGGAGCTCGATGCAGGCAAGGTCATCGAGTATCCGGCGCCGAGAGGTGGGGGCGCGTACGCTGCTTTCCTTGTCGAGCGGCAGATACGAGAAGAAGCGGCGGCTGCCGAGAGCGAACGCTTCGCAGCCGAGCGTGAGCGGCGTCTCAAAGTCATCGCCGAGCTGCGGACGCATGGTTCGCACAACTACGCGCAGGTCAGAAGCCGCGAAAAACAGTTGGCGAAACTCGTCGCGCCTTCCGGGCCGCGGCGCCGCGCGCGCGCGATCGGGATCGGCCTGCAGTCCTCACGCGCGGCGGGCAAAGGTATCGCCGTTTCTGTCGACGGCCTCGCAAAGCGATTCGCCAAGCCGCTTTTCTCCGGTTTGCATTTCGAGCTCACCGCGGGTGAGCGGCTCGCCGTCGTCGGTCCAAACGGCGCGGGCAAATCCACGCTGTTGAAGATCATCGCGGGCGCGCTCGAGCCGGACGCGGGAACCGTCAGGTTCGGGTCCGGAGTTGCGCCTGCGTACTTCTCCCAGGATTCAAGCGAAGCGCTTGCCTCCGGGGTGCGAGCCGTTGATGCAGTCGCGCACGCGCCGGGTATCACGCCGCACCGCGCGCGCACGCTGCTCGGAGCGCTAGGCTTGAGCGGCGATGCCGGCGATAAGCCCGTGGAATCGTTTTCCGGCGGCGAACGCAGGCGCATCATGCTCGCGCGCCTGATCGCAGGCGAAGCGCCATGCCTGCTCTTGGATGAGCCGACGAACGACCTCGATATCGACAGCCGCGAAGCGTTCGAGCGCGCGCTCGATTCGTTTCCGGGATCGATCATCGCGGTCTCGCACGATCGGTACCTGCTGCAGCGCATCGCCGACCGGGTGCTCGCGCTGTCCGAGAGCGGATGGGAGCTTTTCGACGGCGGCTACGCGGCGTTCGAATCGAGAAATTCCGTGCCCTCGTCCGATGCCGCACCGCCGGACGATGGATCGAAGCGCGCATCGCCGCCGCGCGTGCCTCTCTCTAAGAACCGCAGAGCGCAACTCGAAGCCGATTGCGCTGCGCGAGAGCTCGAGATCGAAGAACTGGACGCGCGTGTGAGTGAGGTCGAAGCACGGTTCGCTGCGCCCGGAATCGGCAAAGATCCAACGGCCATGCGCGCCGCGACCTCTGAATTGGAGTCGCTCGCCCGCTTGCGTTCCGATGCGATGTCGGCGTGGGAACGTGCGATCGACGAGCTCTCGGCGTGCGAAGACGAGACCGGCTGATCCGTGACGTCGCGCCCCGAGAGCCCGTACGCAGAACTTGCGACCGAGCGCGGCCGAGCGCTCATAGCAGGTCTTGAAGCGTTCACCGAAGCGCGCCTGACCGACGCGGTCGCGTATGCGCGCGCGCGGGTGCCCGCGCCGCTCGCCGCCGCGGCGCTGGCGACCGTATTCGCCCGCCGGCGCGCCGTGGGGGCGCATAAATTTGAGCGGCCGCACGAATTGATTTTCACGCGCGAGGGATTCGAACAAGCCACCGCCGAGGCGGTGGCGCGGCACCGCGCCGAGCGGTTCGCCGGGCTCCATAACGTCGCCGATTTGTGCTGTGGGGTCGGCGGCGACACCCTGGCGCTTGCTCGCGCAGGTTGCGACGTCCTCGCCATCGATCTGGACGCTGACGCGCGAGCCTGCGTCCAGGCGAACGCCGCGGCGCTCGGATTCGGCGAGCGCGTGCGCGTCGTGAGCGGCGATGCCGCGACGGTCGATCTTTCCGGCTGTGACGCAGCCTTTGCCGATCCGTCGCGACGCAGTTCGGGGCAGCGTGCGAAAAGCGGCGAAGACTACTCGCCGCCGTTGGCAGCGGTGCTTGCGCGCGCCTTAGATCTGCCGGGCCACCGCCTTGCTGTGAAGGCGGCACCCGGCCTGCGCGTGCATGATCGCGGCTCGCTCGGGCTTGCACAGGGTATCGCGCTTGAAGTCGAACTCGTCTCCGATCGCGGCACGTGCAAAGAATCGGTGTTATGGTGCGGCGAGCTCGCGCGATGCGACGGCGCGCGGCGCGCCACGGTGATCCGCTCAGGTCAAGCCGCGGTGCTCGACGGCACGCTGAACAGCGACGCCCCGCCGTCGTCAGAGTTCCGCACCTTTATCGGAGAGCCGGACGGAGCCGTGATCCGCGCCGGTCTGATCGGCGAACTCTGCGCGATCGAGCATGCTTCGGTACTCGATCGTAAGGTCGCCTATCTCACAGCGGACGCGCCGGCTCGAACCGCTTTCGCGCGCTGGTTTCGCCTCATCGAGGCTTTGCCGTTCAACGTCCATCGCGTCCGGGCGCGGCTGCGCGAACTCGCATTGCAAAACGTGATCGTGAAGACGCGCGCATTCCCGATGCTGCCCGACGAGATCCGCGCGCTGCTGCGCGTCGGCGACGGCGGTGATGCCGTCGTGATTTGCGCGACGCTGCGCGAGAAGAAGTGGGCACTCGTGTGCGGAACCGCCGAGCCGTGATCGACGCGCTCGTCACCGCCGGCGCACGCTTGCCGCCCGAGCTTCGGCGCCGGTTCGGCACGCACATCAAGGCGCTCGTTCCCATCGGCGGGGCCACGCTCGTCGATCGGACGATCGCGGCAATACGGGGCGTGGCAGGCGTGTCGCGTATCACCGTCGTCGGCCCGGCGGAGATGCGGCCCCGCATCAACGTCGACCGGTTTGTCGATGAGACGGAGAGCGGCGAGAAGAACCTGCTGGCCGGTCTTGCGGCGATCGTAGGCGAGCGCACGCTGCTCTGCGCTTCCGACATGCCCTTCGTGTCGGCAGGAGCGCTCGATGATCTGCTCGCTCGCGCGCCGAGCTCGGCCGCTATCGTCTATCCTATATATACGCGGGCGGAATTCGATGCCGCGTATCCCGGTGGCCGCAGCGCGTTCGCGCGGCTCGCGGACGGCGAATTCACGGGCGGCAGCGCATTCGTGATCCGCGGCGCGGTGCTGCGCGAGCGTACGGAACTCATATCCAAGGCGTTTGGAGCTCGCAAGAATCTCTTCGCGCTCGCGACGGTCCTCGGCGCCGCGCTGACGCTCGCATTCGTGAGAGGCGCGGTTCGCGTCGCGCAGATCGAAGCGCGGGCGAGCGCCCTGCTCGGCGGCGACGTCGTCGCGCTGCGCGGTGCCGACCCTGCGCTTGCGTTGGATTGCGACGACGAGTCGGATTTCGCGTTCGCGCAAGCGATATACGAACGAGCGGCTTTGTGAGGCAAGGGCGGCGCGTTCACCCGGCCGCTCTCTCTGCATATTGGTTCGCATTGGAAGCGCACTGGGCGGCGCTGCTCGGCGCGGCGGCACAAGGCCAGATCGCCCGATTCGCCGATCCCTCATTCGTGGGCCACGCGGCGTCCATCTTGTTCGGATGCGGCGCGGCGCTTTCCATCATCTCGCAGTACGTCGCGGGTCGTGCGTCGGACCGGCTGCGCAGGCGCATGCCGTTCATGATCGCCGGGACCGTGTGCGATGTCGCGGCGCTGTTCTGCTTTGCTCTCGCGCCGTCGTTTCTCTCGGTCGTCGTCGCGTTCTGCGCGGTCCAGATCTCGCTCAACATCGCCGGCGGCCCATATCAGGCGCTGATACCGGATCGTGTCGCACCGGAGCATCAAGGCCGCGCATCGGCGTTCATGGGCCTCTTCCGGCTCGCTGGTAACGCAGGCGGGTTGCTGCTCGCGAGAGCGTTCGTCCGTCAGCCCGGCCCCACCGTCAGCGTCGCGACCTTCGAGCACGGGCTCCTCTTGCTCGCAGCGGCGGTTTCGGGTCTGCTCGTGATCGGCCTTGTGATCACACTCGCCGCCGCCGGAGAGGTCGCGCCTGGATCGGGCGATCGCGTAGCGGCGACGGATGTGGCGGCCGTCGAAGAGCCATGGCTGTATCGGCGATCGTTTGTGATCCTGACCGTTTCGCGCTCGCTCGTCAACCTCGGCCTGTACTCGATACTTCCGTACTTCGCGTTCTATCTCAGAAATGCGATCCGGGTCGCGACCTATCTTCCGACCAGCGTCGACCTCTTGCTCGTCATGACCGGATGTTCGCTCATCGGCACGCTTCCCGCCGGCATTGCGAGCGATCGCTTCTCGAAGAAATCGCTGATGTTCGGAGCGTTGGGCGCGCTCGCGGTCGGTGCGCTCGGACTGACGCTTGCGACAAGCGTGCCCTTCGTGACCGCCGTCGCGATCCCGATCGGTATCGGGTGGGGCGCGTACTACTCGGTCGACTGGGCGCTCGCGTGCAATCTCTTGCCGCGCGCTCGCGCCGGTGCGCTCATGGCTTTATGGAACATCGGGGCATCGGGCCCGCAGGTCCTCGCGCCGCTCATCGGCGGCTACATCGTCGACTCGCGCGCGCTGGCGCAGCTCGGACCCGGTGAAGGATATCGCGTGCTGTTCGCATTGGTCTGCGCGTACGTGATTCTCGGCGCGGTCGCGCTTTCGTTCGTGCGGGAGCCCCTGCGTGACGCGGAAGGAATGATGTCGCGGGCCCGATAAGGCGCCCGAGAATCGCACCGCAACGCTTAAGAAGAGGAGCGTCAGCGTGAAAAGGATTGCAGGTCTGCTGGCCGTGATGGTAGCTTCGGCAGTCGCCGTTGCCGCCTGTGGAAGCAACTCGAATTCAAATTCTAGCTCGGGCGGCTCGAGCACCGATACGTCGGCTCCGACGACGGCGGCAGCGACAGCGGCGAGCGGCGGATCCTCGGCGGCGGCCAGTCTGCCGATTCCGCTTGCGAAGCTGCCCTCGATGAAAGTAGCGGCTGGGGATGTCGCAAACGGCTCCAAGCTATTCGCGGCCAATTGCGAGAGCTGCCACGGCGCCGGCGGGAAGAACGGACAGGTAGGGCCGACTCTCGCGGGCACGGGGCTCAAGGCAGGTCAGGTAGCATTCATGGTCCGCAACCCCGCCGCGGTCGACAAGGATTCGGCGATGCCGAAATTAGGCGGCATAACCGATAAGGATCTCGCGGACATCTCCGCATACGTCGCGTCGCTCAAGAAGTAAGACGGGCGATCGATTCGCGCAAGCCCGGCCGCTCGGTCGGGCTTTCGCATTCTGACAACCCAGCGCGTGCAGGCGCCGCTGCGTGACGGTGCCAAACCCAAAACGTAGTGACCGTCAATCTATATTGGTTTCGTCGCGATCTGCGTCTGCGCGACAACCCCGCGCTTAGCGCCGCGCGCGCCGCGGCAACCACGACCTACGGCGTGTTCGCCTCGGCGGACTTCGGTTCGTTGAACGCCCGTCAGCGTGCCTTTGCGTGCGGCTGCCTCAAGAAGATGCGGGCGGATCTCGCAAAGCGCGATGCTTCGCTGACGCTTTGCGACGGAGCGGCCGGCGAAGCGATCGCGAGCGCCGCAATCCGCCTTGGAGCGAATGCCGTCTACTGCGCCCGCGGATACAGCAGTCTCGAGCGAGCACAAGAAGCTGAAGTCGCAGCCGCGCTTGCTAAGGCCGGCCTTGCACTGCATACCGGACGCGCCGACTGCGTACACGAACCCGAAGCCGTGGCCGAGAAGAAACAGGCGCCCGGCGCCGGGTATCTCGTGTTTCCGGCGTTCTACGATGTGTGGCGCGGCATGCCGGCGGATCTGCCGGGGCCCGAGTCGCCCCCGAACGGACGGGACGACGAAGAAGGGCCGCTGCCCGATTTTGGCGGCGCGTTCGGCGTGGCCGGTCCGGGTGAGGCCTGGGCCGCCGATCGTCTCACGCATTTCATCACCGCATCGGCCGGCGACTATCGGACCAACGCGGAATACCCAGGACGCGGCGGCACCTCTCGCCTTGCCGCATCGCTTCGTTTTGGCTGCATAAGTCCGCGCCAGATCTATGGCGCGCTCGCAGAGAAGATGTCGCGATCGTGGACGCTCGTGGAAGAGCGTCACTCGATGCAGACCGTGATGCGTCGTCTGGCGATGCGCGACTTTTACATTCAGCTCAGTTATTTCGACCCGTCGCTTCACGACACCGAGCAACAGCCGAAGATGCGCGGCTTCGCGGCCGCGGTGCCGGCGGAGACGCTGCAGCGCTTTGCCTCCGGAAATACCGGCTATCCGCTCGTCGACGCTGCGATGCGCCAACTGCATGCAGAAGGGCACGTGCACCAGCGCGCCGCGATTTGCGCAGCGTCGTTCTGGTGCATCGATCTCGGCGGCGACTGGCGTGCGGGCCGCGATCTTTGGATGGACCAACTGCTCGAAGCCGACGACGCGCAGTGCGACGGCAATTGGCAGCGCATCGCCGGTAGCGGCTCGGATCAGGCCTCCTATCCGCGGATCTATAATCCGGTGAAACAGGCGCGTTTCTTCGATGCGCAGGCGGTCTACATCCGCCGCTACGTTCCTGAGCTTGCAAAATTGCCGACATCAGCGGCGCTCGCACCGTGGAACGTCGATCGCAGCCACCAGATCGAGCTGGGATTCTTCACGCCCGACCACTATGCGCAGCCGATCGTCGATCACGCGACGGCCGCGCGTGCGTTCCTCGCGCGCTACAAAGCGCACCGCGGAGCATAATGATGGAGGGCGGGCCTTTACGGCCCGCCGGCGGACCATGAAGGTCCGCCCCACATCACAAAGGTCTGCCCCACATCACAAAGGTCCGCCCCACCTCAACAGCTACGCCGCGTATTTCTCCGCGTAGTCCGCCGCGATCGGAACGCGCGGTGTGTGACCGCCGAACGTTCGGACGGCGAGATACAAGTCAACGAAAAACCACGCCGGCACCATGAACGGCATGAAGAGCGCGCTCTGCCAACCGACGAGCGGCAGATTGACGCTGTAGCTGTATACGAGATAGACCAGCACGCCGAGGGCATTCACACCCAAGGCCTGCACGATGTGATAACGCACGAACGCATTGCGATGCGAGCGGATGAAGAGCATAAGAAGCGCGAGCGGCCAAAGCGGGTAGCAGAGCGCCGCAAGCAAGCGGTCTTCCGACGACGGCGCCGGTTCGATCGTGCTCACGTTGGCAGAGGCACGGGGCTGACTCGGCGGCGGTGCGGCTGCGGTCTCCGGGCCAGCGGTGCGCGTACCGCCGTTGGCTGCGCCGGCCAAACGAGGCCGGTCAGCGGCATGCGCGTTGATGGCCCTGCCCAATCGGCAGCCCGGGCAAACAGCGTCGACCGAGCAGTGCGCGCAGATCTCGCGACCGCAATCTCGGCAGACGAGAGCGGTTGGAACGGCAGGGTGATAATAGCAGCTCATGTGGCTCCTCCGATGACGCGTGGAATCCCGTCTCCTGTGGTTTCCAAAAGTCCATCCGCTCTGCTGTACCTAGGCGTTTGCACTTTGTTTCACCGGTGTCGCACGCCGCGAATTGGGGGATTCCCCGTGCGCTCGGCCAAACAGGCCGGACACACATGGTCTATAAGCGACTGC
This sequence comes from Candidatus Eremiobacteraceae bacterium, assembly GCA_035295225.1. Taxonomy (NCBI): domain Bacteria; kingdom Bacillati; phylum Vulcanimicrobiota; class Vulcanimicrobiia; order Candidatus Eremiobacterales; family Candidatus Eremiobacteraceae; species Candidatus Eremiobacteraceae bacterium. The sequence continues at coordinate 7,999 of DATGJI010000034.1, forward strand.
TGAATTATGCGCGGCCGCACGCGTGGCGGATCGCGCTCGGCCTTGCGTGTACGGCCCTCGGCTCGGCGGCCACGATCGCCTATTTCAAAGTCGCCGAATCGATCGTCTCGTCGGTCCAGGGCAAAAGCCTCAATCTGCTCTTTGAGACGCTGCTCGCCTTTGCCATCCTTAACCTGATCAAGAACGCCGCGACGTACGCAGGCTCATATACTATCGCCGCGACGGGACAGCAAATCGTCGCGCGCATCCGTTCCGAACTGTTCCGGCGCATCGAATACCTTCCGCTGAACGTCTTCGATCGCTGGCGCGGCGGCGAGCTTCTCTCCCGGTTCTCCAACGACGTGAACATCATGGTTCAAGGCGTCATGTCGTCGCCGCAGTTCATCGGCGCCATCTTGACGCTCGTGGGTTCGGTCGTAGCCATGGCGGTCGTGAATTGGCGGCTGCTGCTCGTGCTGATGGCGGTGGCGCCGTTCGTGTCCTATGCGGTTTCGCGATTCTCGGTCATGCTGCGCGGCGTGACCGGAACGTCTCTTGCACGAGTGGCCGACGTCAACGCGGTCTTCGTGGAGTCGATCGACTCGATGCGCGTCATCAAAGCGTTCGGCCGCGAGGAGCATGAGTTCGGACGATTCACGGACCGCAATGATGCATATCTCGGCGCTTCGTTGAAGATGACGCAGATCGCGCTGACACAGACGCCGGTCGTAGACGTCATCGTCAGCCTGGGCCTTGCCATTCTCGCCGGCTACTCATTCTACGAAGTGGTCATCGGGCGGCTCTCGATCCAGGAATGGGCGGCGTTCTTCACGCTTGCGATGGTCTCGGGAAATCCGGTCAGCCAGATCTCGAACTACGTCGGCGACTTGAACAAAGCGTATATCGGCGCCAAACGCGCCTTTGAAATCCTCGATTTGCCGGTCGAAGCGAGCGACGCGCCGGGCGCAACGCCGCTAAAGGACGTCCATGGGGCGGTGGAATTCAGCGACGTCCGGTTCTCGTACGACGGCGTCAACGACGTGCTCAAAGGCGTGACCGCCTCGATTGCGCCCGGCGACATCGTCGCGCTGGTCGGGCCGTCCGGATCGGGGAAGACGACGATCGTCAACTTGATACCGCGCTTTTATAGCCCGACTCACGGCGCGGTGTCGGTTGATGGCCGCGACATCCGAACGGCCACGCTCGACACCTTGCGTGGGGCGATCGCCATCGTGCCGCAGGATCCGCAGCTGTTCTCGGGGACGATCGCAGACAACGTGCGTTACGGGCGGCTCGATGCAACAGCAGAAGAAGTGCGGGATGCGGCGGCACAGGCGAACGCCGACGAGTTCGTCTCGAAGTTCCCGAACGGTTATCAGACCCTGGTCGGGGCGCGCGGCATTCGCCTTTCAGGCGGGGAACGTCAGCGGATCGCTATCGCGCGCGCGATCTTACGCAAGCCGCGCATCCTCATCCTCGACGAAGCGACGTCGTCCCTCGATGCCCAATCCGAAGCCCTCATCAACGACGCGCTCGACCGCCTGCTCGTCGGACGCACGACCTTCATCATCGCGCACCGCCTCTCGACGATCCGGCGCGCGACGTTGATCCTCGTCATCGATGAGGGACGGGTCGTCGAACGTGGCACGCACGCGGAGCTCATCGCACGCGAGGGCCTCTACGCGCGGCTGTATCGGACGCAACAGCTGGAGCCGGCGGAGACGACGACCTAGGTGGAGCTCGTCCCCCGGTGATCGGCGCGATCCGCAACGTGCTCGTCAAGCATTTCGTCGACTCCAACCGCGATCCAAGACGGACGCTTCTGATCACGAGCGCCGGGCGCGGCGGCTCGACGTGGCTGGCCGAGCTGCTGAACTACCGCAACGATTTCCGCTATATGTTCGAGCCGTTCTATGCGGGTGAGGTACCCGCTGCGGCTGCATTCGCGAATTGGCAGTACCTTCGGCCAAACGAGGACTCACCGGCGCACCTCCGCTACGCCGACGAAGTCCTGACGGGCCGCTTGCGCCACGATCGCGTGGACATGTACAACCGGCGGCTATTCTGTTCGCGCCGGCTCGTCAAAGAAGTGCGCGCGAATCTCATGATCGGCTGGCTTGCAAAGAATTTCCCGGGCATGAAGATCATCTATCTGCTGCGCCACCCGCTGGCGACGGTCCGGTCGCGCCTCGCGCACACGCCGGCGATGGATCTCCAAGCAGAATTCGTGAGCCAAGAGAAGCTCGTCTTCGATCATCTCGCACCCCATCTTGACCGCATCGCTCAAGCGCGAACGGATTTCGAGAGGCACGTCATAGCCTGGTGCATCGAATATCTCGTCGCGGAGCGGCAGATCGCGACGTGCGAACATCGCACCGTGTACTACGAATCGCTTTCCGCAAATCCGGATGGGGAAGCGGGCCGGCTGATGGACTATGCGGACATACCTTTTGATCGCGAGCGCCTCGCGCGGGCTGTGCGCCGCCCGTCGGCGACCGCGCTCGACCGTGCCGGCGCTATCGCAAAGGGCGATGACCTCGTGGACACGTGGCGCTCTGCGTTCACCGCCGAACAACTGCGTTGGGCGCTCGAGACGATCGACGCCTTCGGCCTGTCCTACTTATACGGCGGCGAACTCATGCCGCTGCGGCGTGCCTAGATCCGCACGAACGGCCCGTCTCCAGGCGGATGACCTATGGCGCCGGTAGAGCCCTGGAATGCGACGGGGTGATAGGCGCGCTCGAGCGATGGAAGCGCGAACCGAACCGCAGCCACACATTCGCGCCGGAGAAAGAACGCGTTGACGCCGCGGACGTCTGTGCAGAGCAACGCGTATCCCATCGATTCGCCGAGTGCCGCTAACGAAGCAAGGCTCGCGCCGTAGTACGTCGAGCCATCCCAGACGTGCGCCGGGTCGTAGCGCATCACCCAGCGCTCGGGCGGCACGTGGACTGCGTTATACTCGATGACCACTACTTTCGGCCGATATGCGTGAAGCGCTCGCCAGACCCAGTAATCGTTGCCGTCGATGTCGACGGAAAGGAGGTCGAAGTCCTGAGGCACCCCCGCCTCTTGGAAGAGACCGGCGATGTTCTCCGCAGTGACGAAGGCGGAGACGACACGCGTAGCCGTTCCTTCGTAGCGCTGCATCAGCGCCGGCGCGTAATCGTCGTTACCCTCGATCATGACGCCCGTCCATTGGCGGTCTAACGCGAGGTGCGCCGCGTTGCACTGCGCGCCGTCTTGCACCCCGAACTCGACGAAGAAACCGCGACGTATCTTGAGGCGCGAGAAAATCTCGACGAGGATACCGTCTTCGCCGTTCTGGGAGCGGATCTGCTTCTCATAGTCGTTGGGTGACGCTATCCAAGGGGTGAGGGTCCGTCGGAGCGTCGGCAACATCGGCGCCGTGTACGTCAGGCGGCCCGGGCAATCCTATGCTCGTACGGACGCGGCGGAGCAAGGTCGCGGTCCACGCGCCGCTGTATGTCCGCCGCATGGCGCTGCGCGCATTGCTCATCATGAGGCCCGACGCGGAGACTCGATTCGGCGGCGACACCGTGCTCGTGCGCGACACGGCCGCCGCCTTGAATGCTGCCGGCGTGCAGGCGGACGTCGAATACACCGCTGATCCTGACCCGCGCGGCTACGATATCGCGCACGTCTTCAACGTCGGCCAGCCGGAGATCTGCGCGCAGCAGATCGCCGCATGTGAACGGGCGCGCGTCCCCATCGCGCTCTCACCCGTGTGGCTCGATCTCGAGGAATACACCGGCCGCGGTCTTGCGCAACACCGCCTGTTCGAGCGCCTGCGCGACGCGTCTCGACTGGAGCGCCAGTTACGCGTGTGGCGCGGGCGATCTGCCGCGTCGTTCTTGAGCTTACGCGATCGAATCCGCCTCGCTCGTTCGCGCGCAGCGCAGGCAGATCTGCTTCGCCGGGCAGACGTGCTGCTGCCGAACAGCACGATTGAAGCGCGCGACTGCCTCATGCGCCTCGGCGTGCGCGAAATTCCGTTCGTCGTCGTGCCGATCGCCGCCGATCTCACGCCTTCGGCGTATTGGCAGACATCGCGCAGCGGCGTTTTATGCGTGGGTCGGATCGAAGCGCGCAAGAATCAGACCACCACGCTCCTCGGGCTGCGCAATAGTCCGTTGACCATCTCGGTGGTCGGTGCGGCGCACGATCCATGGCCGTTCGATGCGGTTGCGAGCTGGTCGACAAATTCGCATTTTCTGGGAGCGGTCGACCGCGAGACGCTGCTCCGCCTCTATGGCCGATGCGAGGTCCACGTCTTGGCATCGTGGGTGGAGACGGCCGGCATCGCGAGTCTGGAAGCGGCCGCGGCCGGCGCAAAAATCGTCGTAGGCGACCGCGGTGCTGAAGCCGAGTATTTCGAAGACGATGCCGACTATGCGGATCCGGCCGATCCAGCATCCATCGCGGCTGCCGTCGAGCGAGCGCGAGCCCGGCCGGCGCGCGCACGCGGTGATGCCCTCGATCAGCGCATCGCGCGGCTCACCGCGCAGCGCGGCGCGCGCGCGACGCAACAAGGCTATGAAGTGGCGATCAAGCGATTCGCGGCGGCTCTGTAGGGCGGACCTTTATGGTCCGCCTCGGACCTTCATGGTCCGCCTCGGACCTTCATGGTCCGCCTCTGACCTTTATGGTCCGCCTCTGACCTTTATGGTCCGCCTCACACGGCGCGCGAAGCGGGCAGCAGTCGCCGGGCTGGCTGATCCGTGTTCGCCGACCAGCCCCATCGAATGCGCGCCTCCGCGGCGCGCCAGCTCAGCAAGCGCGCGTAGTTCATCGCGCGAAACGCGTTTTTTGCTCGATCGGCCGGCGTCTGCAACGCGACGATTCGATCGATCTCCCGAAAATTCGCCGACCAAGCATGTGAGAGCGCCGCGACGACAGGGACGACGAAAGGAGCATGCGTGCCGCGATGCGGCATCGCGCGTCGCGCTCGCTGGCCGTAGACATCCGCCGGCGTGGCAGTCGCAAGAGCTCTCTCATCGGGCGCCCAGTCGCACTGCCCGAGCGAAGCGTACAGCCGGCTCTTCTCCCATTCCATTCTCGGCGTGACGACGTGGCCGTAGTGCGCCCAGACCGAGGGAAGAACGGCACGGCGATCGGCGCCAGTCAGCCGCTCGTGCACCGCGCCGGACCAGCTGACGCGCGGCGTGTGGCGGAAGAAACAGAGCCGCCGGTCGATGGCGACCCACCAGCGAAACGACCCCCAGTAGTGGCGGCTGTAGCCGTCGACCGCATCGATATCGTCGGGCAAGCGGTCCAGCAGATTGGCCATCGCCGGAAGCTCGGCGCCGTGAATCTCGTCTGCGTCGACGAAGAGAATCCAGCCGCCTTTGAACGGGCGAGGTATCGATTCGAGACACGTGTTTCGCGCGACGGAGAAATTCTCAAAGCGGGTGCGGATCACGGTGAGCCGCCCGGTCGCGGCGAGACGCGAGCGTGTGTAGACCGGCGCATTTGCGCCGGACGGCGTTCCGCTATTGTCGTTGATGACCGCGTGGTCGCAGACGTCCGCGATAGCGTCGAGGGACGCCGCGAGATACGGTTCGGGCTTCGCGCCGACGATTATGTTGGCGACGATGCCGGGAGACCGGAGCATGCTGACCGAATTGCCCGAACGCGTGCGACCTCCTTTCCTTAGGAGTCGCTGTGAGCCACCCGAGGAGTAAATGGACACGAGTGACCGCACGGTGATCGACCGTTTCAACGCCGCAGCGGAACGGCGCTTCAGCGACTTCGTCGCCACCGACGTCGGCTTGCGGCACGAGACGCGCAAGCCGTTCTGCTGCACCGTGTGCGCCCCTCAACTCGTGTACAAACTCGGCTTGATGCTCTATGCCATGGATCTCCGCCCGGGCGTCAGAGTGCTCGATTTCGGCACCGGCGCCGGCTGGCTCGCGCGCATCATCAACCAACTGGGCATGGGAGCCGCCGGCATTGACGTAGCCGAGTCTGCCGTCGAATTCGCGCGCGCCGCGGCGACCGCATCGCCGCAATTGAATACGGACGTGCCGCTAGAATATGCGACGTACGACGGCTATCGATTCCCGTTCGCCGACGCATCGTTTGATCGAGTCGCGTGTTTCGATGCATTCCATCACATCCCGAACAAGCAGGCGATCTTCGCCGAGTTCTCGCGCGTCCTCGCTGACGGCGGGCGCGCGACATTCGTCGAGCCCGGCGGCCACCATCATGAATCCGATCAAGCAAAGTCGGAGTCGAAGTCTCATGGCGTGCTCGAGGACTCCGTCTCGCTCGACGATATGATCGCTCTTGCAGAAGGCGCGGGACTCGGCGGCGTGGAGATCGCGCCGTATCCTCCCGGCGACCGGCTGCGCTTCAGCGAAGAACAATACCGCGACTTCATGCGCGGTGACGACGCGGCATATAAGCTCGGCGCGATCCGGCGCGATCTGCGCTATGCCTTCATCGTGACGTTCACGAAGGGCGCCCCGCGCGCCGCGCGGCGCAAGCGCTTCTGGTTTTTCTGATCGGCTCGTGATCGGCTCCAAACTGCGCGTCGCGGTCGACGCGTGGAACCTGCCGCACGACCGCCGCGGCATAGGGCGATACGTGCGGGCGATCGTGGATTCGTGGCAGCGCAATGCGGCCGATCGCGTCACGCCGACGCTCATCATTCCGGAATGGCCGGCGTGGCTTCATGCCGCGCCGTACAGAGCGCAGCTCCCGAGCGGGCGCTTACCCATCGCGCATAGGAACGCTGCGAGGCCGGGCCGTTTCGACGTGGCTTGGTTTCCGTGGAACGGCATGTCCTGGACGACCGACCTGGTATCGGTCGCTACCCTCCACGACGCATCGCTTTTCGAGCTCCCGCCGAGCGACGCTGCGGCGGCGAAGAGGGAGCGAGCCCCGTTTCTGCTCGCGGCCGAACGAGCGCGACGCGTGATCACCGACTCGGAGTACTCAAAGGCGGAGCTTGAACGGCATATTCGGTTGCCGGCTGCGAACATCGATGTGGTCCACCTCGGTGTCGATCCCCACCTCACCGCCAAACCCGCGCTCTTTGACGGGGTGCGCCGCTATCTGCTTTTCGTGGGTGAGCCCGAACCGCGCAAAGGACTCGACCTGTTTCTCGCGGCGGCCAAGCAGCTGCCGGATTCCAGCCAGGACGGATTGGCGATCGTGCTAGTCGGCCGAGGCACCGCGATGCTCGACGATGCATCGCGCCGGCCGCGCGTCATCGGCCTCGGTCCGGTCTCAGACGAACGAGTCGCTTCATTATATGCGGGTGCGGCGGCGGTCGTGTACCCTTCATCGTACGAAGGCTTCGGGCTGCCGGTGCTGGAGGCGATGGCGGCGGGAGCGCCGGTCATCGCATCCGACGCAAGCGCCATTCCGGAAGCGGGCGGCGACGCGGCACTGTACTTCCGGTCCGGCGATGAACAGCAGCTGACAGGCGCGATCAACCTCGTCTTGTCGGATCCCATGAAACAGGCTGATTTGCGGGAGCGCGGACTGCGCAGGGCTGCAACCATGACCTGGGACCGCGCCGCCGAAGCGACCTTGGCGATTCTTGCAAAAGCCGCGGCGGCGGCGTAGGAAACGGTATCGCTGTAGCGAAGACACGTCTCACGATCGAGCGAAAACTTAATACGCAACACCCACCCAGTTGAGAAGCGCGCACCGCTGCTTGACTGTATGGGGTTTTGTGTTATAATGGCAATCTATGCCACAGTGGGACGATTGCGCCCGTCGGCACACCGGATCCTGAGCCGAAAGCTCAAGCCCGATTTGCAGCCGACCGCTTCACCGCGCGTCGTCCGCTTTGCTTTCAAACGGCCGCGACATCTGCCGGCCAGAGCTTACTAGGCGCTCCCCGCGCCTTTCGACCTAAACTGCAAGTGCCCGGCAAAGCGCGGCTGGGCGACCATAGAGCAAGGTGACACAAAAGTCGATGGCCACAAAAGATTCGAGCAAGCCGAAGGCTCCCCGAGCGACCAAGTCCGCGACGACGAAGGCGCCAAAAGCGCCGCGCGCCGCCAAGGCGCCCAAGCCGAAAGCTCCCGCAAAGAAGAAAGGGAGTTCGATTGCCCGCGCCCGTGCGCGGCAACCGCGGCCGATCGCGCGGTTGGCGCGGCTCACCGACCCGCGGGCGGCGCTTGAGGCGCTCATCGAGACAAAGGGCGTTGTCAAGACGGTCGAGGGACCGAGCGCCGACGTGCGGCCGCCCGGGCTCAAGCGCGAGCGCTTCACGTTCGCGAAGATCCCGCACACGCTCGATATACCCGATCTGATCGAGCTGCAGAAAGACTCGTTCAACTGGTTCATCACGGAGGGGCTGCGCGAAGCGTTCTCTTCCATCTCTCCCATCAAGGATTTCACCGGCAATCTCGTCCTGGAGTTCGGCGAACATAGCCTGGGCGAGCCGAAGTACACGGTAGACGAGTGCCGCGAGCGCGACATGACCTACTGCGCGCCCTTACGCGTGCGCGTGCGCCTCATCACGTCGGAGTCCGGCGAGATCAAAGGCATCCCGGACCAAGAGATCTTCATGGGCGATTTCCCGCTCATGACCGAAAAGGGCACGTTCCTCATCAACGGCGCCGAGCGGGTCATCGTAAGCCAGCTCGTCCGCTCGCCCGGCGTGTATTTCGCCGGCGATCAGGACACGAACGGCCGGCCGATCTATCGCGCGACGGTCATCCCCAACCGCGGCGCGTGGATCGAGTTCGAGACGGACAACGGCACGAAGAACGACACGACCGAGGGCACCATCGGCGTGCGGATCGACAAGAACCGCAAGATCATGGTCACCACGTTCGTGCGGGCGCTCGACAAGAAATGGGAATCCGACGAGGCGCTGATGGCGCTGTTCGCCGACCCGCTGACCGGCGAAGTGCCGGCCATGATCATGAACTGTCTCGAAAAAGACAAAGACATCAAGACGCGCGAGGACGCGTTGAAAGAGCTTTACAAGAAACTGCGTCCGGGCGAGCCGGAGAACCCCGACAACGCGGAGACGCTGCTGCGCAACACGTTCTTCGACGAGAAGCGCTACGATCTCGCAGCCGTCGGCCGCTACAAGCTGAGCCGCAAGCTCGCGCTGCAGTTCGCCAAGATGAACGTCGAGGCGCCGCAGATCGAAGACATCAAGGACGCCCACGGCAAGGTGAAGTCCAAGGCGGTGCGCTGCCTGACCAAAGACGACCTGATCGCGGTCGTGCGCCAGCTCGTCGAAGTGGTCAACGGCACGCAGTCCATCGACGACATCGACCATCTGGGCAATCGCCGCATCCGTTCTGTCGGCGAGCTGCTGCAGAACCAGTTCCGCGTGGGCTTGCTGCGCCTGGAGCGCGTGGTCCGCGAGCGCATGACCGTGCAAGACCTCGAGACGGTCACGCCGCAAGTGCTGATCAATATCCGCCCGGTCGTGGCTGCCATCAAAGAGTTCTTCGGCTCGAGCCAGCTCTCGCAGTTCATGGACCAGACGAACTCGCTTGCGGAGCTGACCCACAAGCGGCGCTTGTCGGCGCTCGGCCCGGGCGGTCTGTCGCGCGAGCGCGCGGGCTTCGAAGTCCGCGACGTCCACCACAGCCACTACGGCCGCATCTGCCCGATCGAGACGCCGGAAGGCCCGAACATCGGTCTCATCGGATCGCTCGCCACCTACGGGCGCGTGAACCGCTACGGCTTTATCGAAACGCCGTATCGCATCGTGCGCAAGGGCATCGTGACCGATGACATCATCTACCTGACGGCGGACGAAGAAGATCAATTCCGCGTCGCCCAAGCCAACTCCGAGATCGACTCGAAGGGCCGGCTGCTGGGCGAGCGCGTGGTCTGCCGCTACGCAGAAGAGTATATAGAAGCAACGCCGGCAGACGTGCACCTCATGGACGTCTCGCCGAAGCAGATCGTCTCGGTCGCAACGGCGCTGATCCCGTTCCTCGAGCACGACGATGCGAACCGCGCGCTCATGGGCGCGAACATGCAGCGTCAGGCCGTGCCGCTCTTGCGCCCGCAAGCGCCGCTCGTCGGCACCGGCATGGAATACCGCGCGGCCAAAGATTCGGGCGGCGTGGTCGTGGCCGAGGAATCGGGCAAGGTCGTCGGAGTGACGGCGGACCGGATCGAGATCGAAAACGCCAAGGGCGTCGTCCGGACGTACCCGCTCGTGAAGTACATGCGCTCGAACGCCGGCACGTGCATCAATCAGATGCCGCTCGTCAGCAAGGGCGAACACGTGAAGCGCGCCGCGATCATCGCCGACGGCCCGTCGAGCGACGGCGGCGAGCTCTCGCTCGGCCAGAACGTCCTCGTCGCGTTCATGCCGTGGGAAGGCTACAACTACGAGGACGCGATCCTCATCTCCGAGCGTCTCGTCAAGGACGATCGTTTCACGTCCATCCACATCGAAGAGTACGAATGCGAAGCGCGCGACACGAAGCTCGGACCCGAAGAGATCACGCGCGATATCCCCAACGTCGGCGAAGATGCGCTGCAGGATCTTGACGAGCAAGGCATCGTGCGCATCGGCGCCGAGGTCCGCCCCGAAGACATCCTCGTCGGCAAAGTGACGCCCAAAGGCGAGACCGAGCTGACGGCCGAGGAGCGGCTGCTGCGAGCGATCTTCGGCGAGAAATCGCGCGAGGTCCGCGACACCAGCTTGAAAGTGCCGCACGGCGAAAAAGGCAAAGTCATCGACGTCAAGGTCTTCAAGCGCGAGAACGGCGACGAGCTTTCACCTGGCGTCAACGAACTCGTGCGCGTCTACGTGGCGCAAAAGCGCAAGATCCTCCAAGGCGACAAGATGGCGGGCCGACACGGCAACAAGGGCGTCATCGCCAAAGTTCTTCCCGAAGAAGACATGCCGTATCTGCCGGACGGAACGCCGATCGAGATCGTGCTCAATCCGCTCGGCGTGCCGAGCCGCATGAACATCGGCCAGATCATGGAGACGCACCTGGGTTGGGCGGCGAAGCTGCTCGGCTTCCACATCGCCACGCCGGTCTTCGACGGCGCGCGCGAATCGGACATCCGCGAATGGCTGGAACGCGCGCACCTCGCCCCTTCGGGCAAGACGAAGCTGTACGATGGGCGCACGGGCGAGTCGTTCAACCGCGACGTGACAGTGGGCTACATCTACATGCTCAAGCTCGCGCATTTGGTGGATGATAAGATCCACGCGCGCTCGACCGGCCCGTACTCGATGATCACGCAGCAGCCGCTGGGCGGCAAAGCGCAGTTCGGCGGACAGCGCTTCGGCGAGATGGAGGTCTGGGCGCTCGAGGCATACGGTGCGGCCTATACGCTTCAGGAGTTGCTCACGGTCAAATCCGACGACGTCGTCGGCCGCGTGAAGACATACGAAGCGATCGTCAAGGGCGAGAACGTTCTCGAACCCGGCGTGCCCGAGTCGTTCAAAGTGCTCATCAAAGAGCTGCAAGCGCTCGCGCTCGACGTCAAGGTGCTCACCGCAGCGCGCGAAGAGATCGAGATCCGGCTCACCGATGAAGACCTCGGCGAGAAGGCGAGCGAGATCGGACTGCTCATGGGCGACGAAGATCCGAAGCTCGTCGCACCCGCCCCCACGACCGCGGCCTCGCGTCCGCGCAAGGCCGGTTCGGACGGCGACGTGGATGAGGTCGAGAGCGTCGGCGTGAGCACCGCCACCGCAGTGCTCGAACAAGATCCGGACGACGAAGAAGAAGACAACGAATCAAGCGATGACCAAAGCCCCGAGAGCGCCGGCGACGGCGGGCTCGGTTCGATCGAAGATGTGGAGCCCTAAGTAATCAATGGCAACGATGCTAGACGTCAATAACTTCGATGCGATGCGCATCGGACTGTCGAGCCCGGAGCAGATCCGCGCATGGTCCTTCGGCGAAGTCAAAAAGCCGGAGACCATCAACTACCGTACGCTCAAACCCGAGCGCGACGGTCTGTTCTGCGAGAAGATCTTCGGCCCGACCAAAGACTGGGAATGCCACTGCGGCAAGTACAAGCGCATCCGCTTCAAGGGCATGATCTGCGACCGCTGCGGCGTCGAGATCACGCGCGCAAAAGTGCGGCGCGAGCGCATGGGGCATATCGAGCTGGCCACGCCGGTCTCGCATATCTGGTATTTCAAGGGCGTGCCGTCGCGCATCGGCATCCTGCTCGACATGTCGCCGCGCCAACTCGAGAAGGTCATCTACTTCGCGGCATACATCGTCATCGATCCGGGCGGAACGCCGCTCGAGCACCGCGAGATCCTGACCGAACAGAAGTACCGCGAGCACCGCGAGAAATACGGCAGCGCGTTCAAAGCAGGCATGGGCGCCGAGTCCATCCGCGAATTGCTGCGCGAGCTGAACTTGCGCAAGCTGCAGGCCGAACTGCGCGGTGAATTCGAGGGCACGAGCGGCCAGAAGCGCATCAAGGCCGTCAAGCGCCTTGAAGTGGTCGAAGCTTTCATCAATTCCGGCAACAAGCCGGATTGGATGATCATGTCGTGCGTGCCGGTCATCCCGCCGGAGCTGCGGCCCATGGTCCAGCTCGACGGCGGCAGATTCGCAACGTCCGATCTCAACGATCTCTACCGGCGCGTCATCAACCGGAACAACCGTCTGAAACGGCTGCTCGAGCTTTCCGCGCCCGAGATCATCATCAAGAACGAGAAGCGCATGCTGCAGGAAGCGGTAGACGCGCTCATCGATAACGGCCGCAGAGGGCGCCCGGTGACCGGCCCGAACAACCGGCCGCTGAAATCGCTGTCGGACATCCTCAAAGGCAAGCAAGGCCGCTTCCGCCAGAACCTTCTCGGCAAGCGCGTGGACTATTCAGGCCGCTCGGTCATCGTGGTCGGCCCGAATCTGCGGCTGCATCAGTGCGGACTTCCGAAAGAGATGGCGCTCGAGCTCTTCAAGCCGTTCGTCATGAAGAAGCTCGTCGACCGCGGTCAAGCGCACAACATCAAGAGCGCGAAGCGCATGGTGGAGCGCGTGCGGCCGGAGGTCTGGGACGTGCTGGATGAGGTCATCAAAGACCATCCGGTGCTCTTGAACCGCGCCCCAACGCTGCACCGCTTGGGCATCCAAGCGTTCGAACCCGTGTTGGTGGAAGGCAAAGCGATCCAGATCCATCCGCTGGTGTGCACGCCGTACAACGCCGATTTCGACGGCGATCAGATGGCCGTCCACTTGCCGCTCTCGGCGGGCGCGCAGGCGGAGGCGCGCATCCTAATGCTCTCCGCGAACAACATCCTGCAGCCCTCGTTCGGCAACCCCGTGTCGATCCCGTCGCAAGACATGGTGCTCGGACTCTACTACCTGACCATCGATCACGAGATGGCAGGCACGGAGCCCAGCCGCCGCGACGACAACGGCAATCCGGTGGCGCGCTCGTTCTTCTCGGAGAAAGAGGCGCAGATCGCGTACGACTGCCAGGCGATCACGCTGCACGAACCCATCCGCCTGCGGTGGAAGGGCGAGAGCATCGACACCACCATGGGGCGCCTGATCTTCAACATGGCGCTGCCCGATCACTGGAACCATCCGTTCGTCAACCACACGATCGACAAGAAGGGTCTGACGAAGTTCATCGCCACGTGCTACCGTAAGTACGGCAACGCGGAGACGGCGGGCTTCCTCGACTCGATCAAGACGCTCGGCTTCCGGTTCGCGACGATCTCGGGAACGACCGTCTCCATCGCCGACATCGTGATCCCCGCGAAGAAATACGAGTTGATCGCCAACGCCGACAAAGCGGTCGGCCAGGTCAACGAGCTGTATCGCACCGGACTGTTGTCCGACGACGAGCAGTACACGAAGACGATCGACATCTGGACGCGCACCGGCGAAGACGTGACGCAAGCGCTGCTCGCTGGGCAGAACCGGCTCAACCCGATTCTCATGATGGCGACGTCCGGCGCGCGCGGCTCGATCGCGCAGGTGAAGCAGATCGCCGGCATGCGCGGACTCATGGCCGACCCGTCCGGCCGCATCTTGAGCATCCCGATCAAGGCCAACCTCAAAGAAGGCCTGACCGTGCTCGAGTACTTCATCTCCACGCACGGCGCACGCAAGGGTCTTGCCGACACCGCGCTGCGCACGGCTGACTCGGGCTACCTCACCCGGCGTCTTGTCGACGTCGCGCAGGACGTCATCGTGCGCGAGGAAGACTGCAAGTCGAAGCGCGGGATCACCGTGCGCGACATCGCGTCCGGAAAAGAAATCATCGAAGGTCTCTTCAACCGCATCAACGGGCGCTTTGCGCTCAAGGATGTCATGGACCCGGCGCATCCCACCAAGCCGATGGTCCGCGCGGGCGAAGAGATCGACGACGAGCATGCGCAAGCGATCGTGGACGCGGGCGTCAAGGAAGTGCAGATCCGCTCGGTGCTCACGTGCGACGCGCCGGTCGGCGTGTGCGCGGTCTGTTACGGCCGGAATCTCGCGACCGGCGGCAAGGTCGACATCGGCGAAGCGGTCGGCATCATCGCAGCGCAATCGATCGGCGAACCGGGCACGCAGCTCACGCTGCGGACCTTCCACACGGGCGGCGTCGCGTCGGAGGACATCATCACCGGTCTGCCGCGCGTGGAAGAATTGTTCGAAGCGCGCAAGCCCAAGGGTCAGGCGATCATCACGGAAGAGGCGGGTTCCATCCACATACAAGAGGACAAGGGAATCCGCGAAGTCGTGGTGACCGACGCCGAAGGCGAGGAGCACGTCTACGAGATCCCATTCAACGTGCACCTCATGGTCCACGACGGCGACAAGGTCGTCGCCGGCGATCAGCTGATCGACGGCTCGGTCAGCCCGCACGACATCCTGCGCCTTAAAGGCGAGACGGCGCTGCAGAACTACCTCGTGCAAGAAGTGCAGAAGGTCTACAAGAGCCAGGGCGTGGACATCAACGACAAGCATATCGAGGTCATCGTGCGCAGCATGCTGCGCAAAAAGAAAGTCACGGAGAGCGGCGGCACGCGGCTGCTGCCGGGGCAGATGCTCGACGCAGACAAGTTCCACAGCATCAACGCACAAGGCGCGACCGAAGGCAAGGACCCGGCGAAAGCCGACACCGTGCTGCTCGGTGTGACCAAGGCGTCGCTTGCCACCGAGTCGTTCTTGTCGGCGGCATCGTTCCAAGAGACCACGCGCGTGCTCACGCAGGCGGCGATCGAAGGCAAATACGATCCGCTGCTCGGTCTCAAAGAGAACGTGATCATCGGCAAGCTGATCCCGGCCGGCACCGGAATGCCGCGCTATCGCAGCGTGGACGTCTGGGGCAAAGGCGTGCCGCGACACCGCGAAGTCGACATCTTCGCGGAGCTCGATGCGGAGTTCGGCGGCGGCGAGCAGGTCGAGCCGCTCGTGGGCGCCACGGCGACCACGACGGACGGTGCGACGTCTCTCATCGACCCAGCTTCGGAGATGGACATGTGATCCGGCCGGGCGGCGTCGCCGCCGCCCGCCACGTGCTGTTCGACTTCGATCACACGCTCGGTAAAGACAATCGGCTCGAGGAGCGTGTGCTCCTCGAGCTTGCCGCGCTCTACTGCCCGCGCGTGCCGTCACCGGTGGAGATCACCGATGCGCTCGCCGAGTTCCGCAGCGGCGACATCTCCCTCGATGAGATGGTAGAGGATGCTATCGCGGATTGGGGCGGCAAGCGCCACCGCGACGCTCCCGACGAATACCGCGCGCGCTGCCTTGCCCTCGTGCCCGCGTCCGTTGAGGCGACTCCCGGCGCGAAGCAGCTATACGACTGGCTGGCGGAGCGCGGGGTGCGTCACGCCATCCTTACCAACGGCTGGACCGAATTGCAGCTGAGCAAAGCTGCTGCGGCGGGCTATCCGGGCCGCGTCATGACATCGCAAGAGATCGGCTATTGGAAGCCGGACGCGAGGGCGTTTCGACACGCATGCGACGCGCTCGATTTCGAGATCGCGTCCACGCTCTACGTGGGAGATTCGCCGGAGGCGGACGTCGCAGGTTCGAAAGCCGCCGGCCTCATCGCTTGTTGGGCCGATCTCGATGGGCGAGCGTATCCGACGCTCCTTCCGGCCCCCGACCATACGATCACGAAATTGTCTGATCTGCCCAGGCTGCTCGAAGATCCCTAAGCTCCCACATGTCGAGGCGCCCGGGGGGCGCCTCGACGTGCGGAGTGGTCGCTTCTATCTAGGGGATGCAGATCGCGTTGAAATCGCCGTCGAGAACGGATGCATTTCCGAGAGTATCCGAAACGACGATTCCAAAGTTCGCCCCGTTCTGGCCGCCAGGGTACTGCCACACGTCCGTTGCGGTGAACGCGTTGGGAGCCGTCTGGGCGACCGTCGCTTCTTGGAGGTTCGAGCTCACGGCGGTGAAGTTACCGGTGTAGCCGGCTTCGATCGCGGTGAAGTTCACGACATAGGGATTGCCCCCGCAGCCCCATTGCGGCGGCGGCACATTTGGGAAGATGACCGCGATCGTACTGAAGGTGATGGCGCAATTCGAGTTCGGCGCGGCTGGGTTGCATGGGGCCGGGCTCGGCGACGCGGACGGGCTCGGCGATGGTGACGGGCTCGCCGATGGTGACGGCGACGGCGACGGACTCGCTGATGGAGACGGTGACGGTGCCGGCGACGAGATCGGCGTGGCGATCAATTCAAGCCAGTACGTCGCCTGCTGAACGTCGATCGCGCCGGTGCCGCCGCTGAACGTCAAGGTCTGACCGGAAACCGTCGGAGGCACCCATGTGTATTGCGGATTGTTGCTCGTGATCAATAATTCGAGCGTGAATGTGTTCGTCGTGGTTGAGATGTTCGTAGGCAGCGTGAATTGCACGGTCGGTTCGCTCGACAGCGTCAACGCCTGCGAGAAATCCAAGCTCTCCCACATCACCACCACGCTGTTCGCCGCGAGCGGCGCCGCCTTTCCCGAATCCAGCGACCCGCGCATGCGGCTTGCCGGCGCCGGCGCACCCGAAGGTTGCGTCGTATAGGTCGTCGCGGTGACCTGGGTGCCTGCGGGAGCATTGTTCGGCGGGACCGTCAGCTGACCGCTGAACCCGGCGTGCTGCGGGAAGACGAGAGGCTGGCCTGCTGCAGGCAGCGCCTCCGTGACCGACGCCGGAGTCGAGGTGGCCTTCGGCCCCGGCGTCGTACTACTGCTGCCGCCGCAGGCAATGAGGGAGACGAACGCCGATGCGACGCAGCAAAACGCGATAAGGGGCAAAGGTTTTCGGACCAAAGCAAACATGGAGAACCTCCTTCGCAGGCCGCGCGAAAAGCGTCGGCCGGGCCGCCTGAAGGCAGTACTCCTCTATCCTATGAGCTTGTTTAGCCGGGCAGTATGGGGTGAAACCCTACCAGGCCGAATCTCGACGAGACGAATGTGGAGAACGTCGTGTGGCGGCTCAGGGTATGCGGGCGAGCGTCGTGCGCGCTTCCGAGTCCTGCGGATTCAGCGCGAGCGCCTGTACAAGTGCCGCCTTTGCTTCTGCGGTTCTCCCCTGCCGAAAGCGGGCGAACCCGAGACCCGTAAATCCGGCCGCATCCTTTGGCGCAAGCCGGGTGGAGTCCATGAAGAGCGCGGCCGCGGTTTCCAGCTCACCCGAGCGGAGCGCGCAGTAGCCAAGCCCTTCAAAAGCGCCGGGCTGCGAGCTGTCGGCCTTCACTATGGCAGCGAATTGACCGCGCGCTAGCGCGATCTCATCGAGCCGGTACGACGTCCAGGCTGCTAACAGTCGAGCCGGGATGGTCGGCGACTTGATGCCGGCGAGAGCCTTGCGATCGAGCGTGTAACGGCCGGCGTCGTAGTCGGCTTGCGCTTCGTCGAGAAGTCGCGCATCGGCGCTGCGCGCGCCGCTTTTCAAGAGGTATGGTGCGGACGGCGTGCCCTCTTTGGTGAGCAGCGCCGCGACCGTGCGGACGCGGTGCATGCCGAGATAGCAATGGAGGTAGATCCGGCCTTTCGATCGTGCGATGAATTCCGCGGCGAGGTGTGCCTGGCGGTCATAATCCGAGCCGGCGTGGGTGCCGAAGATGCTCTCCATCGGAAAATTGACGAACGCCATGCCGTACTTCGCGGCGTTGACGCGCTCTTGCTCGAGAAGCATCGCTTCGTACGGGAGATCGGCGTCGAGGAGACTGACGTCGGTCTCAACCCCGTTCGCACGGAGGACGGCGAAATCGTCGGCAGACGGGTACGGACCGGTGACGACGCGGGTGTCGAGATCGGTGATCTTGGCGCGGAAGAACCCGGTCAGGAAGTTCTGAGGGTTCAGAAGAAGCCAGACGCCCGCACACACCGCGATCACGAGAAGTGCGAGCGGCCAGCCGATGAGTCCCGAAGAGCGAGTGGACGAAGCGGTCATCTTCCTTGATATCGGCCACCAGCCAAGCGGCGATTAGCGCGGGCCTGACGGATGCGGTCAAATGTTGGAACAGAAGTTCCGGGATGAAGCGAGGGGCCTCGGGCTGCTCTTTCTGGGCGGTGCGCTTTTCGTCGACGCACTCTGGACGATGGGACCCGATCCGTTCGGGTTCAGCGCGTGCATCTATAATTGCGGCAGGGGCTATCTCGCCCTTTTGTCCCTCGTACTCATGTGGCTGGGCGCCTATCTCGCTTTTCGGAAGCGGAACTAGGCCGAGATAGGCGTCGAATCGCTCATGAGCCAGAGTTACGCTTGACGTCCCGCAAACGCTTTGATAGAATACGAAGGTTCAGCTGGTGCCATCACGTGCCGGCGGTTCTTCAGTACGCGCCGCCTTCGTCTTGAGTGCGGCAGCGAGAAATCCCCGGAGGCTTTCCACCACCGCGCGAGGCGGGGATCCCCCCTGGGAGAGGCAGCGGCCGGCCGCCGGTGTCTCCTTTCTTTTGTGAACGCGCGTTCTTGTCAGAGGTCAGTCGTTGCCGACAATCAGTCAGCTCGTGCGCAAAGGCCGCGAGAAGCTCCGGAAGAAGTCGAAGTCGCCGGCGTTTCACGTCGCGTTGACCGGCGCAAAGCCGGGTCACCCCGACCTGCCGCAGCGCAACAAGACGATCAAGCAAGGCAATCCGCTGCGGCGCGGCGTCTGCACGCAAGTCAAGACGATCACGCCGAAAAAGCCGAACTCGGCGCTCCGTAAAGTCGCGCGCGTCCGGCTGACCAACGGCATCGAAGTCACCGCCTACATCCCCGGCATCGGGCACAACCTACAAGAGCACTCCGTCGTGCTGATCCGCGGCGGCCGCGTCAAAGATCTGCCCGGCATCCGCTACCACATCATCCGCGGTACGCTGGACACGCAGGGCGTTCAGAACCGCAAGCAGAGCCGTTCGAAATACGGCGCCAAACGACCCAAATAATCAAATCCGCTTTGTAGTAGGGCGAGCATCGCTCGCCCGTATATAAGGAAGATATGCCGCGAAAAGGACCGGTCCCCAAGCGTCAAGTGCTGCCCGACCCGCGCTTCAACTCGCGGACGGTCGCGCGCTTCATCAATAAGGTGATGCTCGCGGGCAAGAAGAGCATCGCTGAACGGATCACGTACGGCGCGCTCACGATCATCGGGGAGAAGACCGGTAAAGATCCCATGGACGTGTTCACGCAGGCGATGAACAACGCCATGCCGCTCGTCGAAGTGCGGCCGCGCCGCGTCGGCGGCGCCACGTATCAGGTGCCGATGGAAGTGCGCCCGGACCGGCGGCAGGCCATGGGCATGCGCTGGCTCATCGGGTTCGCTCGCAAGCGCCCCGGCAAGACGATGGAAGATCGCCTGGCAGCCGAGCTTCTCGATGCTGCGAACAACCAAGGCGCGTCGGTCAAAAAGCGCGAGGACACGCACCGCATGGCCGAGGCCAACAAGGCCTTCGCGCACTATCGCTGGTGATCGGCCAGCTCACTTCCGCAGGCGAGCGCAAGCCCGCCGCGTCCAAGGATCACGTACAGGGGAAAGTGCCTAGACAGTACACGCTCGCAAACACACGCAACATCGGCATCGCCGCCCACATCGACGCGGGCAAGACGACGACGACCGAGCGTATTCTCTTTTACACCGGCCGCACGCATAAGCTCGGAGAAGTCCACGAAGGCGCCGCCACGATGGACTGGATGGAGCAAGAGCAGGAGCGCGGCATCACGATCACATCCGCTGCGACGACCTGCATTTGGCGCGACACGCGCATCAACATTATTGATACGCCCGGCCACGTGGATTTTACCGTCGAAGTGGAACGCTCGATGCGCGTCCTCGACGGCCTCGTCGCACTTTTCGACTCGGTAGCAGCCGTGCAGCCCCAGAGCGAAACCGTCTGGCGCCAGGCGAACAAGTATAAGGTTCCGCGCATCATCTTCATCAATAAGATGGATCGCACGGGCGCCGATTTCTATAACGCCGTCACGAAGATCCGCGAGCGCCTCGGCGCGCGGGCGATGCCGGTCCAGCTGCCGATCGGCCAGGAAGATCAATTCAAAGGTTTTGTCGACTTGCTCACCGGCCGGGCCACGATCTACACGGACGACCTCGGCAAGACGTTCGAAGAGACGGACGCCCCCGCCGACATGCACGATCTCATCCACAAATGGCGCGCCGAGCTCATCGAAGCGGTCGCCGAAACCGACGAGCACCTGACCGAGAAATTCGTCGAAGGGCACGAGATCAGCGGCGACGAGATCCGCAAGGCGCTGCGCACCGCGACGACCGCCGCGAAGGTCCTGCCCGTGCTGTGCGGCTCCGCGTTCAAGAACAAAGGCGTGCAGGCGCTGCTCGACGCCATCGTCGATTACTTGCCGTCGCCCGTCGATCTCCCGGATGTATCCGGCGTCGATCCGGATCATCCAGAAAACATCCTCACGCGCAAGGCGTCGGATGAAGAGCCGTTCTCCGCACTCGCATTCAAGATCGCCACGGATCCGTTCGTCGGCAAACTGACATTCTTCCGCACGTATTCGGGCACGTTGAAATCCGGTTCGTACGTCTACAACTCCACCAAAGGGCAGCGCGAGCGCATCGGGCGCATCCTGCGCATGCATGCCAACCACCGCGAAGACGTGGAGGGCGTGGAAGCAGGTGACATCGCGGCGGCGGTGGGCTTGAAGAACACGACGACCGGCGACACGCTCTGCGATGAGAAGAAGCCGATCATCCTCGAGAACATCAAATTCCCCGACCCTGTGATCAGCCAGGCGATCGAGCCGAAGACGAAAGCCGATCAGGAGCGGCTCGGTCAGAGCTTGCAGAAGTTGGCTGAAGAAGATCCGACGTTCCGTATGTTCACGGATGAAGAGACGGGTCAGACCATCATCTCCGGCATGGGCGAGCTGCACCTCGAGATCATCGTCGACCGCCTGCTGCGCGAGTTCAAGGTCGGCGCGAACGTGGGCAAGCCGCAAGTCGCGTACAAAGAAGCCGTCACGAAGACTGTCGAAAAACACGGCCGGTACGTCCGCCAGACCGGCGGCAAGGGCCAGTTCGGCGATTGCTGGATCCGCGTGGAACCGCTGCCGCCCGGATCGGGCGTCGTGTTCGACGACAAAGTCAAAGGCGGCGCGATTCCGAGAGAGTTCATCGGCGCGGTCGAATCGGGAGTGCGAGAAGCGGCGCTTGCGGGCGTGCTCGCCGGCTATCCGGTGCTGGACTTCAAAGCAACGGTGTTCGACGGCTCGTATCACGAAGTCGACTCGAACGAAATGGCGTTTAAGATCGCGGGCTCCATGGCGTTCAAAGAGGCAAACCGTTCGGCCGGCCCGATCATCAAAGAGCCGATCATGGCGGTCGAAGTCGTGACGCCCGATCAGTTTTTAGGCGACGTCATCGGCGACCTGAACGCGCGGCGCGGGCACGTGCTCCACATGGAGCCGGAATCGCAAGGCATCCAGAAGGTCAACGCCACGGTGCCGCTGTCGGAGATGTTCGGTTACTCCACAGATTTGCGCAGCCGGTCGCAAGGCCGGGCGAGCTACACGATGGAGTTCTCGCACTACGCGCAAGTGCCCAAGAGCATCGAAGAAGAGATCGTCGCGAAGACCACGGGCAAATAGATGTACACGAAGCAGTCGTGCCGGTCGCATGCCGGCGATGGAGTGAGCAATGGCTAAGCAGAAGTTCGAGCGTTCGAAGCCGCACGTGAACATCGGCACGATCGGCCACGTGGACCACGGCAAGACGACGCTGACGGCGGCGATCACCAAGGTGCTGGCGGCATCGGGCACGGGCACCAAAGCCCT
>DATGJI010000035.1 GCA_035295225.1 Candidatus Eremiobacteraceae bacterium
CTGCCATTCGATTTCGTGAGGCAGCGCGGCGGCGAGCTCCCGTCGCTTGGCACCGCCCAGATGTCGAGGACATCCGACGATTGGTCGCCGGTGCGGTTGCTCGCAAACGCCACTTGCGTGCCATCGGGCGACCAGGCCAGCGACTTGTCCTCGTCGGCGCCCTCGGTCAGTTGGGTCGGCTCTCCACCGTCGCTCGCGACGACGAAGATGTGGTTGATCCGGTCTTGGAAATAACCGCGCCCGTCTTCTTTGTGGCGGACGCTTGTGAGCACGCGGACGGCGGGCTTGTCGTCCTTCTTGCGCTCCGCCTTCGTCTCCGAGCCCGGAGCCGGCTCTTCGCGTTCGCCGCCCGCAGAGAGGAACGCGATTCGTTTGCCGTCAGGCGACCAACGCGGCGCGCTTGCTCCCTTTTTGAAAAAGGTGAGTTGCGTGGGCTCTCCGCCTTGCAGCGAGAGCATCCAGATCTGGTCTGCGCCGCTTCGGTTGCTGAGGAACGCGAGCCGCGTCCCGTCGGGTGAGAACTGGGGAGCCCACGATCTCTTATCCGCAGCGGTCAGCGCGCGCGCCGTTCCATTTTCCGTCGAGATCAACGAGACGAGCGAACGATACTCGTCCTCTGCTTCGTCCGCAAACGAAACGGTCACCGCTACATGCTTGGTGTCAGGTGAAAGACACACGTCATTGACGACGCGCAGGCGGTAAAGGTCTTCGGGAGTCAGCGGTGTGTCAGCAGACATGGTCAAGGCTTCCTATGATTTTCGCGCCATGATGACGAGCGCGGCCAGCGCGAAGAGGATCAGCACGCTGCTCACCAGCGTCAACGCATTTGCGTTCGTCCCGATGACGTTGACGACACGATCGGCGGTGACGACCAGTGCGGCAGCGGTCAACGCGATCGGCCACGAGGAAGCATTGACAAATGCCAGCGCGGCGGCGATAATTAGCGCCACGTTCACGACGACGGCGATGACGACGAACGCATCGACGCCGCGTCCCAATCCTATGCCGTACGCGTTCCCGAGACCGAGCATCGCCCAAATCGCGGCGCCGGTCGCAGCGCCGTAACGCGCGATGCTACGATTGGTAATCTTCTTGGCCACGCCGGGCCGCTGTTAGCAGTTACGCGCAGACGGACCTTGTCGGAAAAAAATTCTCCGCTCGCGACGAGGAGAAGCGCGCGATGGAATCCGAATGAACCCGCTCTCAACTCGGAAACGTTTTTCGCTCACAGCTTTTGACCGAGCTGCAGTGCTGCACGTTTCCGTTCGCTTGGTCGCCGCATTTTAGGAAGGCCGCATCTGTGCTGCAAGAACTCCGCGCCGATCTCAATCTAGCTGATACGCGCAGCGAGATACGAGAGCGGTTGCGTGAGTATGCCGACGTGGGCGCAGAGGCGCGCACGCCGGCCGAGCGTGCCGACGATGCGTGGCGCGTCGTGCAAAACGTGCTCGCCGAAGAGATCGCAGAGCTCAACCGCGGTTTGGACGGCACGGCGCAAGTGTTGGAACGCGATCGGCTCGCGCTGCCTGACGGCGGTCAAGCGATCGACGTCGCCTATCGCGATCAAAAGTTTTCGATCGCCCGCTCCAAAGACCGGCGCAAGATCGCGCTCATCGACGAATACGCGGGCCGGCTCCCGGTCGAAGCGGTGGGATCCAAGCTGTTCATCGCGGGCGAGCCCATCGGTGCGGCCATCGTCGCGGCTATCCGCCGGCTCGTCGAGCGGGCGACTGCAGGCATCGGCTGTAGCAACAACGCCCGCCGTTACATGGCCCTCGAGCTGTCGACCTGTAGCGCGACCCGCATTGAAGCCGCTCTCAATCTGGCTGACGAGAACGGCTTCCGTTTCGTGGAATCCTATAAGACCCCGGCGGTCGACCGCCGGGTCTTCTTGTTCGAGCGGGTTCTAAGGTAGAGTTCTAACGGTTCGGGTCTTCGAGCGCCGTGCCCGCATTGACGGTCACGGTCGCCGGTTTGCGTACGCGCTTTTGGGTGTAGTCCGCCACCACGGCAGGCGGGCATAGGCGCACGAACAGCAACGCCAGCAGCCAGAGCAGGGCCACATCGTCTAGGACGCCGAGCACCGGCACGTCCGCGAACAGATCCAGGGGCGAGACGATGAGCACGGCTGCAAGAGCGGTGCCTGCCTTCAAGCCGGGCGAAACCCGGCGGTCGAGAAACAGCTGCGCGACTTTGGTGCCAAAGCTCCGCAGTCCCCAGAGCAGTTTGAGTCGGGTGAAAAGAGCGAGCATAGAGGTCCTCCGCTATCCAGTCATACCCGCGAGCCGGCGTAAAGGTTCCAGCTCAACCGGCGGAAGTCGCCGGCACCGCACGCTCCCGCAACGCGGCACGTGCCGCCCGCCATCCGGGAATGCCGCTCACGCAACCGCCGGGATGCGTGCCTGAACCGCACAAGTACAAGCCGGGCAACGGGGTCTTCGCCGCAAAGCGGCGCTCGAATATCTGACCGGGCAGCAACTCGCCGTGGAAGATGTGGCCGCGCGGCAACCCGAAGCGCTGCTCCAAATCAGGCGGCGTGAAGACCTGCCGTCCTTCAATGGCGTTGGGCACGTTCGGCGCGTAGCGGGCAAGCGTGGCGACGATCGAGTCGGCGGCAGCCGCTTTCTTTTCGGCCGTCCACTCGCCGTCCGAGCGCTCGTACGGAAAGTATTGCGCGAAGATCGACAGCAGGTGCTTGCCGGGTGGCGCGATCGTATCGTCGTTGGGTGACTGCAGGTACATCTCGAGGAACGGCTCTCGCGAAGGGATGCCGCGCGCGGCATCGTCGTAGGCGCGCTGGATGTAGTCGACGTCCGGCGCGATGTGCAAGGTGGCGTTATGCACCGGGCCGGGTTCGCGCACCGGGCGGGCGGCAAACACCGGCAGCTCGCCGAGCGCGAGGTTGACCTTGACCACGCAACCATGGTCGCGCCAGTCGCGCACGCGCACACGAAAATCGTCGCTCAGGTCACCGCTCGGGACGAGCTTGAGAAACGTCGTCTTGGGATCCGCGTTCGAGAGCACGATGCCGGCCTCGATCTCGTCGCCGTTGTCGAGGCGGGCGCCCGTTGCGCGGCCGTCACGCGTCGTAATGCCGGCGACCGTCGCCTTGGTGCGGATGTCCGCGCCGAACTGCCGCGCAGCAGCGGCAGCCGCCTTG
>DATGJI010000036.1 GCA_035295225.1 Candidatus Eremiobacteraceae bacterium
CGAATCTCACCGCGTGGGTCGCGTATGCTTCCAAGAGCTATTCGCCGCGCCGCCTGGTCTCGGGCATGCGCAATATCTGGAAGATCAGCGAGGTCGAGAATCCGAAGGCATACCACAATGTGATGCCGGGGCTCTTTCCCGAGCGGTTGTCGGGGGAGACCTTCAAGAGCCGCGGCATGGCGATGAGCCCATGGATGCCGCCGACCTACTTATGGCTCGCGTTCGAAGGTCTACTCGGGCTCGAGCCCTCGCCCGATGGCGTCCGGGTCAATCCTCACGTGCCGCAAGATTGGAAATGGATCGGCGCGCGCGACATCCCGATCATGGGCACGTCGTTGACGTGCTTCTATCACCGCCGCACGTTGTATGCATCCGTACCGATCGCGTCGCGCGGCGACTGCGTCGTCTTGGATGAAGACGTCAGCCGTTATGTCGAATCGGATGCGCCGTTCGTGGCGGCGCTCAAGGACGAGAGGCAGACGCTGGTATTCGTGGGTACCGATCGCTTCGGAACGTTTGACGTGCATCTCAAGCCGCCGCTCGTGGACGAACCCGAACGACAGACGATCACGTTGGATGCCGGCGATTCGCGCCTCATCCGCGTGCGGCTGGGGAAAAACGGGAAGACGCGAAGTTCAGCGCGCCGCGTGGCGGGTAACCAGTAAAGTCCTAAGCTTAGAAGTGTGCCCTTACCGCCTGGAGCCGGCGGGCCATTTTGCCGCGGGCGAGGCCGATGCGGCGCCGGGTGCGCTGCAAGAACCTGCGGCTTCGATCGCTCGCTCGGCGACGAAGCACTTTACCATAGGAGACTGGAACCAGCGCGGACGACGCCGCGGTAAAGGCCAGCATCAGACCGACGAGAAAGATTTGCTGACGAATGCGAGTCACGGACTTCCGACTTACCGCCCGCCCTTGCATCGTCCTGCCCACAACGGTGCGCTGATCCGTGCGATTCGTGCAGGTCAATCCCAGAAATGAAAGCGCGGTCATAGCCCAAGCCGAGGTTTGTCTCAAGCAAGGTGGGACCGTCATCTTCCCTACCGAGACGGTGTACGGCATCGGTGCGGCGGCAGAGAACGACGGCGCGATCGCAGCGGTGTATGCGGCAAAGGGCCGCGCTCGCGACAAGCCGTTGGCGCTTCACGTGAACGATGTCTCGCAGGCGGAACCGTTTGTCAGCGACTGGACCGTTGCGGCCCGTCGCGTGATAGCGAAATTTTGGCCTGGTCCGATCGCCGTGATCGTCACCCGCGCCGCCGGCCGCTTCGAGTCCGCGGCGAACGGATTGCCCACGATCTCGTTGCGCTGCCCGGATCACGCTTTCACGAGGTCCTTGCTCGCGCGCTGCGGTCCGCTTGCCGCGACCTCGGCGAATCGTTCGGGAGCAGCGGCTTTCACCGGTGCAAGCGACGATCGGACACAGCTTCCTGAGGCGACGCTCGCGTTTCTCGCCGGGCCCACTGCCTTCCAGCGCGAGAGCACGATCGTCGACTGCACGACGGAGACGCCGCGCGTGTTGCGGTGGGGTGCGGTCGCAGCCGACGCGTTGGCGGCGACGTTGGGAACTGAAAGCCTCACCCGGTGAGTTTCCCTGGTATGAGGATGTTCTGCGGGTTCGGGTTTGCTGCGCTGTGCGTCGCCGGAATGATCGTCGTGGCCGCCCGGCCGGCGAGCGCCGACATGCAGATCGGTAAGTTCACCGTAGCGTTCGCGCTCATGCAGGCGCATCGCAACGGTGATTTCGTGGTGCCCGGCCTCATCCGCGGCGAATCACCCGATGGCGATTTTCGCGCGGACCGAGCCATCGGCAACTACCAACGTAAACAGGTCACCCTGATCGGCCACGTGGTTTTGCACGAGCGTCCGGCATCGGCGCCTCACGCACCCCCGCAAGCACCGCTGACGCTGACCGCCGATCAACTGCATATCGATTCTCCGACGCAGACCTACGTCGTGACGGGCTCAGCACGCGCGGTGCAAGGCGCGCGCTCGTTGGTAGCGGACA
>DATGJI010000037.1 GCA_035295225.1 Candidatus Eremiobacteraceae bacterium
GTGCACGATGATCGGTGCGATGCAAGATCCGCCCGCAGCCAGAGCTCCTGCGGCGACCCCGTTTCGCACCCGCCGACAAAGGCGCAGTTGCCGTTGAGCGAGATCAGATGCCACGAACCTACATCGAAACTATAGTATCCGCGCTCTGCGTCGCCGGCGCCCTTGCCGAAATACCCGAAATAGCCGGCAGCGCCGGGCGTGTAGTATTCGTGATTCCCCGGGGTCGGGTGCGTGATGCCTTCGAACGCTCCCCACGTCAGTGCGTAGCCGTATGCGAAGTCGTCGGGTGTCGCGCTCTGATACTGTTCGTCGCCCAGAGCAAGCACCGCCGCGACGTGATCCATCTTGATCAAGCGCGCTGTCTCCGCCATCCGGCACCATCCCAACAGACCGGTCATCGTCCTGTCGATCATTCCGAAGGGATCGCACGCGATGTCGCCTGCAGCCGCGATCACCGGATCGGCGGTGACGTTCGCCGACGGTTTCGGGTTGGCAGGCGCGTGCGCAGGATGGAACAGGCTGAGGAGTACCGAGACGATTACGACGATCATCGTGCCTGCTCTCGCATCGCTGCGAGCAACGCAGGAAAGAACTGACCCGCCGGAGCCCGCACGACGAGATCGCAGATCGCTGAGGCTTCGGTTCGCTCGGGATTGACCTCGGCAACGTAGGCGCCGGCGCGCTTCGCGATATGGACGAGACCGGCGGCAGGATAGACCGCCGCCGACGTGCCGGCGACGATGAAGACGTCTGCGGCGTGCGCCGAGCGCTCCGCACGTTCCCACGCGGCGTGCGGCAAAGCCTCGCCGAACCAGACGACGGCCGGTCGCAGCAAGCCGCCGCACGTACACGTATCGGGCAACGGTCCCTCGAGACTTCCCGGCGTGCGCTCGTCGCATACGGTGCAGCGAGACCAGCGAATCGAACCGTGAAGCTCGATCACATCGGCGGATCCGGCCTCACTGTGAAGTCCGTCCACGTTTTGCGTGACGATCGTCAAGGAAGGAAGTGCGCGCGCCATCTGTGCCAGCGCCATGTGTCCGTCGTTCGGCCGAGCCGCGGCTGCACGCCCGCGCCGTTCGCGGTACCACGTGCTCACGAGAATCGGATCGCGGGCGAACGCTTGCGGGGTGGCCAGATCTTCAGGTCGATAGTTGTTCCACAGCGCACCGCTCCCGCTGCGAAATGTCGGCAGTCCGCTTTCGGCGGACATCCCGGCGCCCGTGAGCACGACGACGGAAGATCCGGACACGAGTCGCTGCGCTAGTTCGCGCGTATCCGCCGCCCACACGTTGCTCGGCGCGGCCGTTGGATATTCCACCTCAGCCGGGAGGCCACGTGAAGTGACGGCCGGACAGTACGTGCAGGTGGACGTGGAAAACCGTCTGGCCGGCCTCCGCTCCCGTATTCACGACAATGCGGAAGCCGGCGCCCTTCGATTGTTGCTCGCCGATCTTCGCCGACGCCGCGGCGAGCTTGCCGAGCAGCGCTTCGCCGCCTGGAGCGGCTGCGACAGCGGGAAGATCCGCGAAGTGCTCGCGCGGCACGACAAGCGTGTGGGATGGGACCACGGGCCGCAAGTCGGCGAACGCGACAAGGGCGTCGTCTTCATAGAGAAATTCCGTGCCGAACTTGCCTGCGATGATGTCGCAGAACACGCATGCTTCACCCATTGTTCGACCCCTCGAAATACATGGTGTCGAAATGAATGCCGCTGTCCGGGCTAGGAACGTATCCGCGCACTTCGGAGCGGAAGACGATCGGCGGCGCGGTGTGCGCGATCGGCACGACCGGTACTTGATCGCGAATCCTGGCCAACGCGCGGCGGTAGATCGCCATGCGCGCCGCAGGGTCGATCGTGCTCCTTCCCGCCACCATCATCTCGTGGAAGGCCTCGTCGGTCCAGAACGCGATGTTGTTCGCGTCCGGCGGAATCGCGGAATCGCGATCGAGCAGCGGGTCGAGAAAATTGTCGGGATCGCCGTCATCTCCGGTCCATCCGATGATTGCGAGGTCGTGATCGCCGCTGCCCGTCTTCGTCAAGTACATTCCCCATTCCATACCCTGCAGCGTCGCATCGATCCCGACTGCTCGCAGGTCGCTCTGAATCGCCTCTGCGACTCGTTGCGGTTCGGGCACGTACGGCCGCGGCAATGTCATGTACCAGAAAGTCGTGGAGAAGCCGTGCGGATAGCCGGCCTGCGCGAGGAGCGCGCGCGCGCCGGGCGGATCGTACGGGTACGACGTGTCGAAGCCGTGCGGCCACACCGCGGGCGGTAAGAATTCTTTCGCCGCGAGCGCGGAAGGATCGTAGAAGCTCTTCACGATTGCGCGCGTGTCGATCGCCTCGTAGATCGCGCGCCGCACGAGGACGTCGTCAAACGGCTTCTTCTTATTGTTGATCGCGAGATACATCAGATTGTTCGGCGGCTGCCGGTAGACGTGCAATTGATGGTCGGCGAGCAGCGCAGGCAGATCGTCGGGTCGCGGAAACTCAAGACCGTCGATATCGCCCTTCTGTAGTTCGAGCATCGCCGTCGCGGGATCGGGTATGTCGCGGACGACAACGGTCTTGATCTTCGGTTGCGCTCCCCAATAGCCGTCCCATGCCTTCAACGTGATGTGATCGTCCTTCACCCACTCGGCGACGCGATAGGGCCCCGTTCCCGACGGCTGCGTGTAGTAATCGTTCTTCAACGTCTCAAGCGCCGTCGGCGAAGATATAGAGAACGCGGGCATCGAGAGGTCGGAGAGAAAAGCCGCGACCGGCGTGCGTAGCTGGATTTCCACCGAAGAAGGCGTCAGCACGCGCACCGATCGTATCACCGAAGGATACGCGCCGAATTGGCTGTGGAAGTACGAAAAGTGCGGGTCGTCTTTCATCCAGCGGTCAAAATTGTATTTGACGGCGGCGGCGTCAAAGGGAGTGCCGTCTTGAAATCGGACGCCGCGGCGCAATTGGAGGTCCCACGTCTTTCCATCGGGACTGTGCCGCCACGAGATGGCGAGCTGCGGTTCAGGCTCGAAGCCGCCGAGCTTGTAGTGCGTCAAGCCTTGAAGGGTGTTCCTCGCGATATTGAATGAAAGGCCATCGGTCGCGATCGCCGGATCGAGCGAAACCGCGTCTTTGTTCCGCCCGAACACGAGCGCGCGATCCGAAGAAGGCCCGGTCGAACACGCGCAGAGCACCACGGCCGCCGCTGTCGCCGCACACAGAGCGATACGATACAACGGCGCCTACTCCTGAAAGTACATGAGATTGAAGTCCTCGGCGGTATCGGGGTTCGGTACGAATCCTTTCACAACGGACCGGAAGACGGTCGGCGGCGCGTTGTGCGCGATCGGCACGGTCGGCGCATCGGAATGGATGAGTTCGAGGGCGCGGCGATAGATGCCGTCTCGCCTCGCCGCATCCGGCTCGGTCTGCCCGGCAAGCATCAATGCGTGGTACTGCGGATTCTTCCAAAACGAGACGTTGTTCGCACCCGGCGGCTTCGCACTGTCTTCGTCGAGCACCGTATAGAGGAAGTTATCGGGATCGCCGTTGTCCCCCGACCAACCGAACAACGCCAGGTCGTGCTCGCCGTTCTCGACTCGCGCCACG
Organism: Candidatus Eremiobacteraceae bacterium; assembly: GCA_035295225.1. Classification (NCBI taxonomy): domain Bacteria; kingdom Bacillati; phylum Vulcanimicrobiota; class Vulcanimicrobiia; order Candidatus Eremiobacterales; family Candidatus Eremiobacteraceae; species Candidatus Eremiobacteraceae bacterium. The sequence continues at coordinate 3,605 of DATGJI010000037.1, forward strand.
TACACGCCCCACTCGAGACCTTGCAGCGTCACACGAATGCCGACGCGGCTCAAGTCCGCCTGGATCGCTTCCGCCACGCGCTGAGGTTCGGGCAGATACGGCCGCGGCGCGGTCATGAACCAGAATCGCGTCGAAAAACCGTTCGGGAAACCCGCCTGCGTCAACAGCCGGCGCGCGTCAGCCGGATCGTACGGGTATGCGACCGTGACACCATGCGGCCCGACGGCTGCCGGCAAGAATTCATCCGCCGGAACGGCCGACGAATCGTAGAAGTCGCGCACGATCGACTTGGCGTCGATCGCTTCGTTGATCGCGCGCCGGACGAGCACATTGTTGAACGGCGGGTGCAATTCGTTCATCGATAAGAACATGACATTATTCGGCGGCAGATGATAGACGGTGAGATTCGGGTCTTTTCGGATGTCCGCGAGTGATTCCGGCTGGGGATATTCCCAGCCGTCGATATCACCGCGCTCGAGCGCGAGCAAAGACGTGGACGGGTCCACGAAATCGCGCAGCACTACGGTTTGTATCGTCGCTTTGCGGCCCCAATAGGCGTGGAACGCGGTCAGTGTGATGTGGTCGTCTCTCACCCACTCCGACACGCGATAGGGTCCTGTGCCCACCGGACTCCGGAAATAGTTCTCCCCTTCGGTCCGCAGCGCCGACGGCGACGCAAACGAAAAGGCGGGCATCGCAAGATCCGCGAGCAGCGGGGCGAGCGGATGCGTCAGGTCGATCCGGATTTCATCGGACGCGATCACGTCGACGCCGGCGATGACGCCCGGAAATCCGCCGAATTGGCTAGCGTAGTAGCCGAAATCGCCGCCCTTATGGTACGGATTGTTCTTCAGGCGCCAGCGGTCGAAATTGAACTTGACGGCCGCTGCGTCGAAGGGTGTGCCGTCTTGGAACGTGACGCCATGCCGCAATTTGAAAATCCAGGTCTTCGCATCGGCGCTCCGGTTCCAAGATGTCGCCAAGCTCGGCGCTATGGCGAACGATCCGGGCACGTAGCGCGTGAGACCCTCTGCGGTGTCTCGGGCGACGTTGAGCGAGTTGCCGTCGGGCGCCACGGCGTAATCCAGCGTGATGGCGTCCTTGTTTCGGCCGAAAACGAGTGTTTGACTACCGCTTGATCCGGAACCGCCGCCTGCGCCGTGCGGACTGCACGCGAACAACGCTCCGAGGCTGAGACAGATGATCGTCGCGAATCGCTTCATGGCGGCGTCAGCTCGAACGACCACGAATAGGTAAGCGGATTGCCGGCGGTATCCGATGCGCGAAGCTCGACGCGAATCGTGCCGGACGTAAGATCGGCGCCGGGCAAGTAGTAGATATAGGAAGCGTTGCGCGTTGACGCCGCCGTGACATCTACTCCGTTCACCAGCAGCCGCTCGCTGTCGGCGAGCATGCCTCGGGCGCCAACCGTGTTGAACGTGACGTAGATGCTTGGTCGAAGGCTTGAGACCACGGCGCCGGCTGCCGGGGCGATCTCGCGCACGGTTGGAGGAGTGGTGATGATCGTGGCGGTGTCGGGAGCAAGCGCCTGTGCCGAGGCATTCGCGAGCGAGAAGCGCACGATCAAGGGCGCCGCCACGAGATTTGTGCCGGCGCCGATGTCGAACGAACCCTCGTAGCGACCTGGTCTGATCTCGCGCATCGGCATGCCCACGATCATGTCGCCGATATCGAACGACGCCGCCGCGCCCGCGCTTCCGGTCGCGGTGACGCGCAAGCTCTGACCGGCGCGCAACGGCTCCGCGGCGTTGTCTTGCGTGCTCGAAATCGACGGGCCGCCGCTCGCCGCAGGGCTGGACTTGCCGTTCGATGCGGCCATCGAAGCCGCGACCACGTCACGCACCTTTCCGGTGAGCGGGTCCGCGCGAACGGTAACGGCGTCGGAGACGTGAAGATCGGCAAAGGTCGCAGGCCGTCCGTCGAGCGAGACGACCGTGTCGGTCGGATCGGCATTCACGACCCGGCCGGACGTCAGCACCATGCTCGAACCCGCGATCGCAGCGATCGTGCCGAGATAGCTCGTGAAGATGTCGGCGACTGAGTTGATGCTGCCGGCGGCGTCGGATGAGACGATCAGGGTGTCGCCCGCGCGGACTTGCGCGATCGTGCCGGCACCGGCCATGTTGCCGCGCGTCTCACGAAATTGAATGACGTCGCCCGCCGGGATGACGACGCGATACTGCTGGCCGTGGGAATCGATGTATACGTCCGCCGCTCCAGACGCCGTGTCCACTTTCGTCACGGTTCCTTGGAGCGTTTGCAACGAAGACGAGGATCGGACAACTGCCTGCCCTGGCGGAGACGCGCCAGCCTCGCCGGACGTGACGACGATTTCGTGTGCTCGGACGTTCGCGTGAACGGTCGCGCCAAAGCCGAGCGCAAGCGCGCGAAGCGGTACGAGCATGCGATCGCCGACGAAGATGGGCGCGACATCGAGCATGGTCCGCACGCCGTTCACGACAAGCGAACGTTGGCCAACGCGCAGTTCGACCTGGCGCACGACGGTGGTGAAGGTCGCCGTCTTGCTCCGCGGATCGTAGGCGAGGTCTGCGTTGAATGCCGCTGCGGCCGCCCGCAACGCGACAAACGTTCGACCGCCGACCTGCGACACCGACGCCGCCGAAAGCATCGTACCGTCGATCGCGACGCGCGCGGGTGCGCCGGCAACGATCAATGCCGCCACGAGTGCGATCATCGCGCGAGCGCTTCTCTGTAGACGTCGGCCGTCATGGAAGCGGCGCGTTCCCACGTATATGCCGCGGCTCGCCGCCGTCCGGCGGCTACGAGCGCTGCGATCGGTTGATTCCCGCTTAGCGCCGCCGCAAGCGCCTGTGCGAGGCCCACGTGATCGGTCGGCGCGAACGACAGCGCCGCGTCGCCTGCTACCTCGACCAGCGCCGGCGTCCGCGCGATGATCACAGGCGTTCCGGCGGCCATGGCCTCGACGACGGACAGCCCGAAGCCTTCGTAGAGCGACGGTTGTACGACCGCGGCGGCGCCTGCATAGAGCGATACGAGATCGGATTCTTCCACATGACCGAGCCGCAGAATTCTTCCGCGCGGAGAGACGTACCTATCGGCGTCAAAATCGAGCGCTTCTTCCGAAGTGATGCACAGATCGCATTCGATCTCAAGCTCGCTCCACGCGGCGAACAATGTTTCGAGATTCTTGTGCCGGCGTGCATTGCCCGCATAGAGCACGAACGGGCGCCTCAGTGCAAAACGCTCTCGCGCGTGCGTCGCGATACGTGCGCGCTCCTCGTCGCTGAGAAAGAACGCGGCTTTCACACCAAGCGGCACGACCTTGATCGTGCGCGCGTCGATGTCGAGGTACGATTGCAGATCCCCGATGGTAGCGCGCGCGTCCGTGATGACCGCGCGCGCGCTGCGCGCGACCGGACCGGTCACCCATCGATAGTAGAGCGGAACCTTCCAGGAGAAATATTGAGGAAAGCGCCGATGGATCAGATCGTGAATCGTCTGGACGTGCGGTGCGCGCACGCGCAACGGCGAATACAGCGACATCAAGTGGACGAGATCGTTGCCGCGTTCCAGAAGACGAGGTAACGCGGCGTATTCGCCCAGCGAAAAATTTGCGGCCGTGCGATCGGCGATCCGTATTTTTTCCGCGCCTGCCGTGTCTAGGTCCGCGTTGGAGATGACGACGAACTGCATATCCGGTGCAGCCGCCGGCAACCGGGCGACAAGTTCGCGCACGTACGTTTGCATGCCCACGGACATCTGACGCGTCAGCCGCGCGTCGAGCGCGATACGTGGCCGGCTCAATCGCGGCTGCCGCGGAGCGCCGGGAAGGCTCGCATCGAGGAGGGGCACGCCCGCCGTTTCTGCCCCTAGGGCTTTTGGCCTTGCGCTTGGCCGCGTGACCTAGAAGAGCCCCGTGCACCTAGTCACATCGGCCCATTTCAGTGCTTACTCGGCAGGGTGCTGCGAGCGGCGCGTCACAAAGGTTGCAACTGCCCGTCGTATCCTCGTGTTTAGCATCTTCGCGACGTGCATGGAGTTTTTTGCGGATGGGCTTGTTCGGGATGTTGTTCGATCGGACCGCGAGAAACGCAGGCGCGTCGCAGGCGCGCGGCCATTTACGCCATCCCTTGGCGGATGAGGCGACGCTGACGATCTTCGACACCGCCGACGTCGCCGTCGTCCAAATCGTCGACCTTTCGGTTGCCGGCGCCCGCGTCCGCGGCTCGCTTGATCTCAGCGCCGGCGATGCGGTGGCGCTCACGCTGCGCGTCGCCGACAACGTCGAGCTTCAACTGTCGGCTCGCGTCGCGCACGTTGCGCCTTCGTCAGACCGAACGCAGGTCGCGGAGTTCGGCCTCGCGTTCAACTCGGCGCACTTCGCCGATCGCAAACTCGTGGCACGCTACATCCGGCAGCGCGCGATCGATACGCTCTTGGAGCAGAACGTTCCGGTCGGGGCCGGCGCCGACTAGCGTCTCCACGCTTTCCATCTCGCCACGGCCGAGTAGCACGCGCTCCCCACGCTCACGTATGCGCCGCGCCAACCATCGAACACGCCGCCGCGAACGAAAAGCAGCCACGCCATGCGCACCGGCACCAGCATGCCGGCGGCGGCAAGCGACGCGAGACTGACGCGACTTCTTATGCCTGCCGCTTCGAGCGCTGTGTAGCGGGCAAATTTCCGCCTGTATGCATCGACGCTCGGATACGAATGGTGTTCGATAGGTTCGGTCAATGCCGCAACCGCACCATCGACTTCCCAGCGCTCGTGCACGGCCGCCGCGCCAGCCCCGGGATCGTTCGATGAGGTGACGGTGGCGACGCCTGTTCGAAAAAGGCGCAGAAGCCTGTCCGGCCACCAGCCTGCGCCGCGGATCCAGCGCCCGCAGAAGAAATTCTTGCGCGGCACGCTGTATGCGAGCGTCTCCGGCTCCGGATCGCACGCGAGCATCTCGGCGCGCCCAGCCGGCGTCAATCGCTCGTCCGCATCGAGCATGAACGTCCAAGCCGTAGTGACGAGCGCGGCCGCGGCGGCCCGCGCTGCGGCAAATCCAAGCCAGTCGGCGCTTGTGACCCGGGCTCCGCAGGACGCCGCGAGCTGCGCCGTACGATCGTCCGAACGCGCGTCATAGACGAGTGCATGCGCGCCGTCGGGCAGCGAGCGCAGGCACGCCTCGATATTGCGTTCCTCGTTTTTCGTGAGGATGACGAATGTTATATCGGCGGGGTTCAGGCGATGTCGCGGTGCGCGGCGTCCGCAGAATCCACGCGCGCGCGCTCAACGCTCGCCGCGACAAACCGGCGGTAGAGCGGTGCGGGCCGTGTCGGCCGCGATTTGTATTCCGGGTGTGCCTGCGTACCGAGGAAGAACGGATGGCCCGGCAGCTCGATCATCTCCACGAGATCCGCCGCGACGTAACGGCCGGAGAAGACCATGCCGTGACGTTCGAACAGTTCCTGGTACTTGTTGTTGAATTCGAAACGGTGGCGGTGCCGTTCGCTGATCTCTAACTCGCCATATGCTTCGGCCGCCAGCGTGCCGGGGACGATCGAGCACGGATACGCGCCGAGCCGCATGGTGCCGCCCATGACTTTCAGGTTACGTTGGTTCTCCATGAAGTCGATGATCGGGTGCGGGGTCTCCGGTTCAACTTCACGCGTGTGCGCGTGATCGAGCCCGCAGACGTTTCGCGCGAATTCCACGCACGCGAGTTGCATGCCGTAACAGATGCCGAGGAAAGGCACGCCGTTTTCGCGCGCGTGCCGGATCGCGAGAAGCTTGCCCTTGATGCCTCGCGCTCCGAATCCGGGTGCGACCAAAATGCCGGAGATGCCGGCCAGAGCGTCGACGCCCTTCTCCTCCAGCGCTTCGGAGTCGATGCGCACGATCTCGACGGCGACGTTCTGCGCCACACCAGCGTGGTAGAGCGCCTCGCTGATCGAGATGTAGGCGTCTTTGAGTTCGACGTACTTGCCGACGAGCGCAACCTTCACGCCGCCCTTTGGGCGCTGGATGTTTCTCACCATCGCGCGCCACTCTTCAAGATCCAGCGTCCGCTCGACAAAACCGAACTTGCGGCACACTTGGTCCGCCAGACCCTCTGCTTCGAGATTGAGCGGTACCTGATAGATGCTCTGCGCATCGCGGCTCTGCACCACGGCCGACGCCGGAACGTCGCAGAAAAGCGCGATCTTCTCCCGCGTCTCCTGCGTCAACGGGTATTCCGTCCGGCAGATGATCGCATCCGGCGAGATGCCGATCGCCCGCAGTTCGCGCACGGAGTGCTGGGTGGGTTTTGTCTTTAGTTCGTCGGCGGCCCCGAGGTGCGGCACCAGGGTGAGGTGCACGTACATGACGTGGTCGTCGCCGACCTCATGTTTGAACTGGCGGATTGCTTCGAGAAACGGGAGCGACTCGATATCGCCCACCGTGCCGCCCACTTCGACGATGCAGACCTCTGCGTCACCGGCTTCGGCCACCCGCTTGATTCGATTCTTGATCTCGTTGGTGATGTGGGGGATGACCTGGACCGTGCCGCCGAGATAGTCGCCGCGCCGTTCTTTATCTATCACCGCGCCGTAGATCTGGCCGGTGGTGACGTTGTGAAGGCGCGTCAGGTTTTCATCGATGAATCGCTCGTAGTGGCCGAGGTCTAAGTCGGTCTCGGCGCCGTCTTCAGTGACGAATACCTCACCGTGCTGATACGGATTCATGGTCCCTGCATCCATGTTGATGTAGGGATCGAGTTTCTGGATGCTGACTTTGATGCCGCGGCTTTTGAGGAGTCTGCCGAGCGACGATGCGGCGATGCCCTTGCCGAGCGATGAGACGACGCCGCCTGTGAAAAAAATGTATTTGCTCATGCCTGCCGGACGCAATCCATGTACTTTGAGGTTCGCGTCCGGCTTTCGCGTTCCTCCCGCCGTTGTTGTTGGGCGGACCTCTAAGGTCCGCCGTACTTCGTGTTGGGCGGACCTCTAAGGTCCGCCGTAATTCGTGTTGGGCGGACCTCTATGGTCCGCCGTAAAATGCTTCGGGGTGATCGCCGCACTCTTGGTTTTCGGCGCGCTTCATCCGTGCGCGGCCGCGTCTTCGTATCTCTGCGGGTCCATCGTGCGAGCGCTCGACCCGACCGGCAGCATCACCACAACGATTCGCATCCACTTCGAATTCTTGCCCCACGCAGATACGCGCGCGACTTCGGCGGGCGTGATCGTCGCCAACGAAGGCGGACCGGGATCCGGAAGCACGGGCACGCGAGACGCATATCGCGCGCTGTTCAGTCCGCTGCTGCAAACACACGACCTCTTGATGATGGACAATCGCGGAACCGGGCAATCCGGGCTCATCGATTGCGAGCCGTTACAGAGCCGGCCCGCCTTTACGAAGTCCGATGTCGCCGCATGCGGCCAGCGGCTCGGTCCTACCGCGTACCTCTACCGAACCGCTCTGGCTGCGGACGATCTGGCCGCGATCATGCACGAACTGCACGTTACCCGCGCGGACATGTACGGCGACTCCTACGGGACCTTCTTCGTCCAGACGTTTGCGGCGCGTCATCCCGCCATGCTTCGGTCGATCGTTCTCGACGGTGCATATCCTGTCGTGGGCTTATCGCCCTGGTATCCGGAAGCGCCGGCGGTGACACGGCGAGCGTTGAACGCTGCCTGTGCGCGGTCGCCGTCCTGCAGCAAGCAGCCGGGGACGAGCCTATCCAGGATCGAGCGTCTCCTCGCAGCCGTGCGCGTGAAACCGATCGTTGGATCGGCGCCGATCGGCGGCTCGATCGAGCGCGTATCGATTGGTCCCGCCGATCTCGCGTTCGTGATGGCGTCTGCCGGCGCGTCATCCGACGTCTATCGTGAGCTCGACGCCGCAGCGGGCGCGTATCTGAACAGCGCCGATCCGCTCCCCTTGCTTCGGCTCACCGGTGAGACGTATGAAATCGAGGAAGCGTCCGGCAGTGCTGCGAGCTATAGCCGCGGACTCTTCACCGCGGTGAGTTGTGCCGACGATCCGCAGGCTTATGACATGCGATCGGATTCGCATGCCCGCGAAACGCAATGGCTCGCCGCGCTCTCCGCCGAGCGAAAATTTGCGCCGACCGTCTACGCGCCGTTCACGATCGACGAGTGGATGGGCATGCCGTTAGATATCAGCTACACGCCGCTTTGCGTTGATTGGCCCGCGAAGCCGGCTTCGGTGCCCGCGGACGGACCCGTCGCCAAGGGGACAAAGCTGCCGCTAGCGCCCGCTCTTGTCATCTCGGGCGAGTTCGACACGATCACGCCGGCCGCGCAAGGCGACGCGGCAACCGCGCTTCTTCCGCATGCACAGCACGTCGTCATGCGCAACAGCGTGCACGTCGACGCGCTCGGCGACACATATGATTGCGCGTCTCGCTTGGTACGCGAATTCATCGTCGCGCTCTCCATTCGCAACCGCTCGTGCGCAAACCGACTTCCGCCGTACACGCTTGTTGCGATGTTCGCACAGAAGGCCGCCGATTTCGCACCGGCGGCGGCCGCGTCCGGGAATCATGCGAATGCGTTGCTGCTTCGCGTCTGTACGGCCGCGGTCCAGACCGTCGGCGACGCGATCACGCGAGCTTTCACATTGTCATCGGCACGCGTGCTTGGGCTGCGTGGCGGATCCATTGGAGTTACTAACAGAGAGAGCAGCCAGATGATCACGTTCAATCGTTTTCGCTTTGTCCCCGATCTCAGCGTCGGCGGCTCCGCGAACGTCGACTCAGCGAATGGCAACATTGAGGCGATCGTAGCGATCCAGGGCGCAGCGACCGGTGTGCTCACGATTTCTTGGGATACGAAGGACCCGCGCGATATCGCCACGGTAGACGGGAAACTCAATGGCGCCGCGGTGCACGCGACTTCGCCGTCGCCGTAGCGAAGCGATACGTCTCTCTTCTTACACCCAGTCCCGCGGCCGAAGATAGCTGAGCGCCGCAGCCTCGCGGCTGCCGGATTCCGGTTCGAAACAGTATTCCCAGCGCGCGAGCGGCGGCAGCGACATGAGCACCGATTCCGTTCGACCGCCCGTCGCTAAACCGAACGCGGTTCCCCGATCGTAGATGAGATTGAACTCCACATATCGCCCGCGCCGTAGCAGCTGAAAGGCACGTTCACGATCGCCGGACGGTTCGTCGCGACGCCGCTCGACGATCGGCGCGTACGCGTGGATGAGGGCTCCCGCGCAATCGCGCACGAAATCGAAGTCGCGCGCGAAATCCGTCCGTATATAGTCGAAAAATATTCCGCCGATGCCGCGCATCTCGCCGCGATGCGGAAGATAGAAGTACTCATCGCACCAGCGCTTGAAGTGCGTGTAGTACTTCGCGTCGTGGCGATCGCAGACCGATTTCCACACGGCATGGAAGTGCCGGCAATCCTCATCATACGGATAGTACGGCGTGAGGTCGCTGCCGCCGCCGAACCACCATTCGCCGCCGCGTTCGAAATAGCGGAAGTTCGCGTGAACGGTCGGCACCAATGGGCTGCGCGGATGCAGCACGACGGAGACTCCGGTCGCGAAGAACCGGCGCTCTTCGCCGCCGATCTTGGCAAGGGCGACATCGTCGAACTCGCCCCAGACGGCTGACGAGTTGACGCCGGCGCGCTCGAAGAGAACGCCGTTCGTCATAATCGCGGTGTCGCCGCCCCCGCCGCCGGGCCGCTCCCAAGCATCGCGCGTGAAACGGCCGCGGCCGTCGAGCGCCTCGAACAGCGCGATCAAATCCGCTTGCGTCTGCTCGACCCACGCTTGCGCCGATCGCGCCTGAAGGCCGTGGTTCTCGCTCACGAATTGCTCGCCGTCCGGCGCACGACGACGAACCGTTCGCGACCCGACACATCGGCGCGCACCGAAATCGACGAATCCTGAATGGCATCGCGCGCAAGGCCCGCCAACTCGTAGGCATTATCCGGGCTGCACTCGCAGTAGAGCGCGCCGTCAGGCTTCATGTAGGCACCCGCGCGGTCGACGACGCGTCGGAAAACGTCCAGCCCGTCGCGGCCGCCGAACAGAGCGACGTGCGGTTCGTTCGCGCGCACCGTCGGCTCGAGGTCAACGTCTCCATCCCGGACATAGGGCAAGTTGGCGGCGATGACGTCGAAGGTAGTGCCGGGCGGCACCGCATCGAAAAGATCGCCGTGCGCGAGGTGGATGCGTTCGCCGAACAGATGCCGCTCGACGTTGGTCCGCGCCACGTCCAGCGCCTGTTCGCTGATGTCGGTCGCGAGGATGTGTGCGTTCGGCAGAAAGCGCGCGAGCGCACACGAGATCGCGCCGCTGCCGGTGCCGAGATCGAGGACGTGCGGCGCTCGGCCGCGCCAGTCCGCCACGATTGCATGAACGAGTTCTTCGGTTTCCGGCCGGGGAACGAGGACGCGGCCGTCCACCATGATGCGCAGCCCGCAGAATTCTTTGAATCCGACGATGTACGCAAGCGGCTCGCCGGCGAGGCGTCGTGCGGTGAGATCCGCCAAGCGCTGCAGACGCGCCGGCTCAAGGATGTTGTCGCCGTAGGCCACGATCGCCGATGCGTCGAGTCCGGTGACGTGACTTGTAAGCAGTCGCGCCTCGAGCCACGGTGCGGTTGCGACGGGCAGCAGTCGGCGGCGACAGGCTTCCACTGCGGCTGCGATGGTCACCGTCGCTTCACTGCCGCGCGCAGCCGGTGTGCGCGGACCTTTAGGCGACGGCATCGCCGACCGCGAGGCGCCGGCGCTCTTCATCGGCCAGCAGCGCATCGACGACGACGTCGAGATCGCCGGCTAAGATCGCTTTGAGGTTACCGGTCGAAAGCCCGATACGATGATCGGTCAGGCGGTCCTGCGGCACGTTGTACGTACGGATCTTCTCACTTCGATCGCCCGTTCCGACTTGCGCCCGGCGCGCCGACGCCGCCGCTTCTTCCTGCTCGCGAAGCTTGGCCTCGTAAAGATGCGCGCGCAAAAGCTGCATGGCGCGCTCGCGGTTCTGTAGTTGCGAGCGCTCCTCTTGACACGCAACGACGATGCCGCTTGGGCGGTGCGTGATGCGGATGGCCGATTCCGTCTTGTTGACGTGCTGGCCGCCCGCGCCTTGCGCGCGATACGTATCCACCTGCAGATCAGACGGGTTGATCTCGATCTCGACGGCATCAACTTCGGGCATCACCGCGACGGTCGCGGTGGACGTGTGGATGCGTCCGCTCGCCTCCGTTGCGGGCACGCGCTGCACGCGGTGCACGCCGCTCTCGTGTTTGAAGAGCCGGTACGCGCCGGCGCCTTTGATCCCAAGGATCACTTCTTTGAAGCCGCCGGCCTGCGTCTCGGCCGTGCTCACGAGTTCAACTTTCAGTCGACGCTTCTCGGCGAATTTCGCATACATGCGCATCAAATCGCCGGCAAAAAGGCTGGCTTCGTCGCCGCCGGTTCCGCCGCGGATCTCCACGAAGATGTCTTTGTCGTCGTTGGGGTCTTTCGGCACCAGCATGATCTTGATGCGTTCGGCAAGGTCGGAACTGCGCGCGCGCAACGTTTGCGTTTCGCTACGCGCCATCTCGGCGATCTCAGGGTCGCTGTCGCGTGCCATTCCTTCGGCGTCGGCAAGCTGAGCGCGCACCGCGCGCCATTCATGGAAGGCATTGACGATCGGCTCGAGGGAGGCGCGCTCTTTAGAGAGCTTCGTGCTTTCGTTCTGATCGTAATTGCCGGAAATGGCCGTCAAGCGCGCTTCTATCTCGGAAAAGCGAGCTTCGACGGCTTCGAGCCGGGCCTCTAGTGTGGCGATCTGTTCCATGCGGGATTCCTGACGATCGAGCGGCGATCGCTATCCCGCTACGAGGACGGCGTGCGCTCTGCTGCGGCCTTCGTGCCCGCAGTTTTCTTGGGTTTCGTCGTCTTGGCCGATTTGGCCGTCTCCGATTTCTCTGCCGTCGGTTTTGCAGCGCGCGGTGCGCGCGGGGTCGCCGTCTTGGCGGCCGCAGTCCGCGGAGTTCTGGCGGTCTTTGCCTTGGCGGGTTTTTCCTCGATCGTGTCGGCAGTGGCGGCCGCCTCCGCCGGAGCGGCAGCTTCGGGCTGCGCGACGGCCGACGCCGACTCGACATGAGCTGCGGGCTCTGCTGCTGCCGCGGAAACAGGCTCTTCGACTGGTTCTGCCGCGGAGACGGGCTCTGCGACCGGTTCTGCCGCGGAAACGAGTTCTGCGGCCGGTTCTGCCGCTTGAGCTTGAGGAGCGACCACAAGCGGTGCTTCGTGCTCGACGACGAGCGGCTGAATCGATTCTACTTGCGAAGCGCCTGTCTCGGCGACCGGCGAACTTGTTTCAACGACGGGGGCGCTCGTCTCAACAACCGCCGCCTCGACCTTAGGCTCCGCTTTTGGCGCCGGTGCTTTTGCCTTGGCTTCGGCCCGTGGTGCCGGCGCAGGCTGGGCGGCGGGCGCCGCCGCCTTCACCGGCGCGGATTCTTTCGCACTAGCTTTTTGCGACTTCTTGCTCGAAACCGACCCATACTTGGTCATGAACTTCTCGACACGGCCTTCCGTGTCGACGAATTTCTGCTTGCCCGTGAAGAAAGGATGACACGCCGAGCAGATTTCGACGTGAAGCTTCGCGAGCGTGGAGCCGGTGGTGAATGTATTGCCGCAAGCGCAAACGACGTGCGCCTCGTGCCATGCGGGGTGGATCTTCTCTCTCACTGATAACCTTATCTAGCGCTGCCCGGCCTCTGCCTAATGGGATCGGTTGTCCCGCATATCGCCACGTGCGCCGAAAGATAGTATAGCACACGCTGGCAAGGGCGCCCGCCGTGGCCTGCGACTTGCGGCTAGACGTGCCAACGTCCAGACGGGATAGCGCCGCCACAGCGCCACTCACGGAGGATCAGCGCATGGCTTGGCTTCCTATCGTCTCGACCGTTGCCGAACTTGTGGGCAACCATGCGCTCGATGCGGCGCAATCCACGATGTTGACTATGGATGAGACCGATCAGCTCATGCTGCAAGCTCAGGAGATGCAGCATCAGGAAGCGTTGGATGCGCGTTCGGAACGGTTCAACGAATCGATTCAAGATCGATCCGAGCGCATGCGCGAGCGTTCGCTGCTCGACGATCTGAACATGACCGATCGCAAAATCGATGACAAACTCACCAAGGATTGGATCGGTCTCATCCGCGGACAGTAAGCGTAGCCCAACCCTCCTCCGTAGTAGGGCAAGCATCGCTTGCCCTCTCGCTTTGGGAAGCGACGTGCTCTCGGTTGTGACCTCGCGACGCATTCTTTCTCATTCGCATGCCATGTGGATTTAATCTCGCGCCGTTTTAGATCGATGGACGCGGCAATAAGTCTGTCTATCGTCCCTCAACCCTCGCGAGGATATGATCCATGAACAAAATCAAATCGAGCATCACCGGTATCGTCGCCGTCTCGGCGCTCTGCGCGGCGATCTTTGCGTCTGCCGGATGCAATACGACTCAGACCAACCCGAATCCAACCACGACGACGAATCCTTCACCGGGTCCGTCAACGATGCCGTCGCAGATGCCCTGATCACAAATTCGACGTCGAGCGGCGTCTGCATCGAGACGGGCGCCGCTCGTCGACTATTCTGCCTGTGACGATCGTGGTGGGCGATACACGATTCGAACGTGTGACCTCGTCCTTATCAGGGACGCGCTCTAACCAACTGAGCTAATCGCCCGGAAGAGCTCATTTATACGGCGCTATCCGGAGTCGTCCCTCCGGCAGTGCCCGCGTTGTGGCGCTGCGCAGGTGAGATTGACGGTTGACACCAAGCCGCGAACGTGCGATCCGAAGCGTTCGACTCTTTCATGGAGGCTTGTTCAACTATGCATATCGCGCGCGTCATCGGCTGCATCGCCATCTTAGGAACTTCCTTCATCATGCCCGCGCGCGCAGACTCGCCTTCAGTCTCCTACGATCTTGCCATGCCGAAACCCGCGAACCACGTCTTCAAGATCACGATGAACATCACCGGACTTTCTCGCGATCGCACGACGCTGCAAATGCCGATCTGGATTCCAGGCTACTATTCCGACAATCATTACGGCCGCAACGTCCTGACCTTTTCTGCCGCCGATGCCGGCGGCACCGCACTGCCCTGGCGTCAAGACGGCGATACCGCGTGGAACATCGATACGCATGGCATTAGCGCACTCAGCGTCCACTACGATCTGTACGCGGATCGCGTAGCGGACGTTGGTACGCAACTGACCACACAGCGCGCGCTCTTCAATGGGGCCGAAACGTTCATGTACGTCGAAGGGGACGACGGCTACCCGGTCGCCGGGCCGGCGACCCTTACGATCCACAAACCCGCCGGATGGGATATGGCTTCCGGATTGCTGGCGATGCAGACCGCACCGGATGTATACACGGCGCCGTCGTACGACGTGCTCGTCGACTGCCCCACCGACATGACACCGCACCTCCTCGAATCGCGCTTCGTCGTCCAAGGCGTGACGTATCATCTTGTCATCGACGGACCCGGTAACTACGACATTCAGAAGATGACCGACGTGGCGCGTCGGATCATCGGCAGCGAAGTCAAGATGATGGGTCACGCGGGTTATAAGGAATACTGGGCGATCATGTCGACTGTCGGGCCCGGCGGCATGGAACATCTCAACTCCACGTTGTCTGGCATCAACGAGTATGGCTGGGATCAAGCGCGCGATCCCGATGACGCGACCTGGGATACCGGCTCGATGGACGGCTTCGCGTTCGTGCTTGCGCACGAGCATTTCCATTCATGGAACGTCAAGCGCATCAGACCGCAGATCCTCGGACCATTCCGCTACGATCGCGAGGATCACACACGACGCCTCGACGTCGCGGAGGGGTTCACGGAATATTACACCTATATCCATGCGATGCGTTCAGGTTACGCGACGCCCAAGGGGATGTTCGTCAACTTCGCGGACGCGATCGACACTGAGGAGACGTCGCCCGGCCGCAAGATATTCTCGCTCGGAGACCTCTCGTGGAACACGTGGTGGGCTAACGACGCAGCGTGGGTACCGGGCGGCGACTATTACACCGGCGCGGCAGCGATGGCCCTGATGCTCGATCTCAAGATCCGGCACGATACGAACGATGCGCACAGCCTGGACGATGTGCCGCGCTACTTGTTCGCCGACTGGCAGAAAAAGGCGCTCGATCAATTCCGCTCGCCGGGCGGCACGTACACCGACGACGAGCTGCCTTCGATCATCACCAAGGCCACCGGCGATGCCGATGCCGGTGCCCTGTTCCACACATGGTTCGACACGACGACGCTGCCGGATTGGAACACGTATCTCGCTTATGCCGGGCTGCGCCTCTCGAAAACGTTACCGAAAAGCGGCGCCGCTTCGCTCGGGGCGCAGTGGAATGAAATCGGCGCACCGGACGGTCTTGGCTACGAGGGCCCCGGTTCGAAGCTCAACGATGGACTGCCGAGCGTGAACCCCGATGTGGTGATGATCACCTCGGTCGATCCCGACGGCCCGGCTGAACGAGCCGGCATCGAACAATACGACGTTCTGCAATCGCTCGACGGGCTCGCCGTGACGAAGGACAGCCTCCCCGGACTGCTAGCCACGTATCGCGCTGGTGCACGCATGAAAGCGGTCGTTCTGCGCGAGGGACGACAGGTATCGCTGGACATCACGCTCGGCCAAGATGTGCACCCGAAGTACGAGATTGTGAATCGCCCCGATGCAAGCGCTAAGGAGCGCGCGCTCATGGCGGACTTCGTCGTGGGGAAACCATTTGGTCAGCCGTAGACCTTCGTCGCAACGTCCAGCATGGCGCGAAAGCCACGCGGTAGAATGATGTGCGGCCGGGGGATTAGCTCAGTTGGTAGAGCGCGTGCTTTGCAAGCATGAGGTCAGGAGTTCGAATCTCCTATCCTCCAGTTTCTGAACCCTTATCCCGCAAGCGATTGCGGGATTTCGTTTTTCCCTTTTGGAGCGGAATTAGTGGCTATGCCACTTTCAATGCCACTTATCGTTGTTTCCGACTCACGGTGTATGCTGAGATGGGCGAGAATGATGAAATCGAGCGCGTGGTTATAGATTTCCTCAAGCAAGATGGTGGCGAGCCAAGTGCTTGATTCTCGGATGCAAGAAGAGGTCGCATGAGTAGGCGTTGACTAAAGTCCGCCGTGATTGCGGTTGCTCTCATCGTGCTTTTCTTTGTACATCCCTACGTGTTTGGTTTGCCGGGTCGCATTTCTGAACATCGGTTCGAAAATGGACTTCGAGTCGGAATGTCAGTTGACGACCTAACTCGATTGGCTACTGCCACGCACGCCGACAATGGCGGTACAGAATACAACTTTATTGATAAGGCGACTATTTGTGATACTGAGGGCGATTCGGTAGTCATCTTGTTCGATAATGCAGATCGTGTCCGCTCATGGTTTGTTGACCGAACGGTGTTGTCTTGTTGGCCTTTTCAACCGTGAACGTAGACATAGCACAGTGGCCGACTACAGCGACAATTGGCGGCGGTACTCGCCGACGAGATCGAGTTCTTAAGAAACAAAGACGGCCCGAAATACCGGCTAAGCCGCCTACGCCCGACGTAGGGCTGGGGCAAAAGCCTCATTTCCGCGGTCGCGGCTGGTAAGGCGCTGGCGTTCGCGAAAGCACCACGCAATCGACCTGACCGTTTCAGTTCGATATGAAGCGGCGTTGCTTTTCTTTGGAGGACGGCTCTCGATGCACAATCTTCGATCGACGCGATCGCTTTGGGCGACCACCATTTGCGCGGCCGCGTGTCTTTCTCTCACCGCGTGCGGACAAAATGCCCTGCTGCCGCGCGTCGGCGGTCAAGGTCCTGTCATGGCGCAGCAGTCTTCAACCGAGCGCCTAGCCCGAGCGTTCACGAGCAACACGTGGACGTCCGGCGCGCCGCTGCCGACCAAGAGACTCGGCGCAGGCGCCGCCGTCGTCGGGACCAAGATCTATGTCATCGGCGGCTTCGGCACGCGCGGTGCCCTCGGCAAGAACGAGATCTACGACACGGCGACCAACAAGTGGACCACCGGAGCATCCATGCCGACGAAACGTTGGGTGCTCGCAGCCCAGGCCGTCAACGGGATCGTCTACGCCATCGGCGGCGATATCGGCAACAGCAACACGCAGCTCAGTACCGTCGAAGCGTATGATCCGGTGCACAACACGTGGTCGACGAAGGCGTCGATGCCGGTTGCGGTCTCGAGCATGAGCTCATCGGTCGACGGCGGACTGATCTACATCGTCGGCGGCTACACGAACGCCACCGGGCGTTACAACGGCGTCGAGGTCTATAACCCTTCCTCGGACTCGTGGACCTCGGCAGCGTCACTCAACGTCGCGAAATCGAACCCGAACGTCGGCACGGTCGGCTCGGATATCGTCGCCGCTGGAGGCTTGGCGAACTCGGGCAAGGTCGTCGAAGACAACGAGGTCTACGATCCGCAGACAAACACGTGGACGACCAAGAAGAACGTGCCGGCGCCAAATTCCGGCGCATGCTCAGCCGGCATCGGCGGCTCGTTGTACGCCGCGGGCGGGGTCAAGCTCACGTCGCCGCTCGTCACCCTGAACGCCTACGATCTTTCGACGAATAGCTGGTCGAAGCTCGCCCCCATGCCGTTTGCGGCGATCCTGCCGGCTGCTGCGACGGTCAACGGCAAGCTGTACTGCATCGGCGGAGCAAAGAGCGGCGACACCGTCCATCACGATGAATACTACAACTACGTGCAGATCTATCAGCCGTGAGGACGTGACGTAGTTAATCGAGCCACCGCTACAGGAGCGGCATCAGCAGTGATGCCGCTCCTTCATTCTATCCGCAATCGTCGCGTGGTTGGTTTGAGCTCAGCTTCAACTGAGTCACGTCCTTGCGGCGGAAGAAAGCGGCGTGGGCGGACGCCGCGAAGGCCCACGCTTGACCAGACCAAAATAACCTCTCATCACCCAACTGTCGGCGATCGGCCCGATTTGGAGCCAACGATATGTCTAGTCGGCTGACAATCATTTGCGCGACAATTGTTTTTGCGTTTGTCTGCGCTTTCTCAGGATGCTCAAGCGACTCTAATCCGATTCAACTTCGAAATTCTGGTGCGGGTAGCTTGGCGAATGGATTACAACCTGATGTGGGTAGCTGGATTACTGAGGCGCCGATGCCGACGGCTCGCTTCGGTTTAGCTGCAGATATCATCCGAAACAAGATCTATGTGGTAGGCGGTTCTGCCGGTTTGGGCGACTACTTGAGCACGCTTGAAGCGTACGACCCTGCGACAGGGACATGGGCGACAATGGCGCCCATGCCAACACCGCGGGAAGGCCTTGCAGTCGGGGTGATCAACAACATACTATACGCTGTCGGCGGTCGCGACAGCGCCGGCGATGCCCTGAATACGATCGAGGCTTACGACGCTGCGACGAATACCTGGTCGACAAAAGCGTCTATGCCAACAGCTCGGTTCGATCTAGCTGTTCGCGTCGTTAACGGCGTGCTTTACGCGATTGGCGGCATGGCCACGATACCGTTAAACACCGTTGAAGCTTACGATCCTGCGACAAACTCGTGGCGGCAGCGGGCAACGATGCCCTCGGGTGGTCGCTTCGGCCTAGCTGCCACCGAACGTTACGGAATTATCTATGCCATCGGCGGTTACGATCAAAGCGGAGTCCTAAACCGAGTCGAGGCCTACAATCCAGCTCAGAACAAATGGATTGCAAAGCCTTCCATGACGTATCCGGCGGCATGGCTAGCCGCAACTATATTTAAGGGCACCATCTTTGCTGTCGGCGGCTGGAACGGCGGGATAGTAAATACCGTTCAAGCGTACGATCCCAAGTCAAACGCTTGGACGACAAAGCCATCAATGCCGACCGCGCGCGAGGAACTGACAGCAAGGGTTATCAACGGCGCGCTTTATGCGATAGGGGGATATGCTGGCGGAGACGGTGCCCTCAATACCGTTGAGGCCTTCTATTCAAAATAAGTTTCGCTAATCGCGCTACTTATTCCAACGGGTAACAGCCGCATCTTGGACACGAGCGGATCTTCGCGTGAAGCCATCACGCAGTCCGGGCACTGGTGACGTTCCCGGTGGACGATGAGAGAGCGGCGCCGCTTGGGGCCAGCACCGCCCGGAGCCCTTCAGCCCCTAGAAATATTACCGCTGATTCGGCGGCGTCAAACGCGTGAGTGTCCTTCCGACTTTCAAGGCATCGGACGTGGTGCGCCCTGTCGGTGCGATTGCGCCGAGTTCGACTCACCCTTCATCCACGCGCAATGGTAACGGCGCGGTTGGCGTTTGGCCGCTATACCTGCTACCCGGCTAAGCAAGTCCGCTTAGTTCGCTTGGTTCGGTTGATCTGCTCTGATTAGAGTCTTCATAGCGTGGGCACAGGTGTACAGGATGTACGCGAAACCGATATTCGTTCTCGTTGCGTTCGCGCTCATCACGGTCGGGCTGATCTTCTTCTTCCAGTCCAACGACGCGTATGCGACGTGCCATTCCGAGGTCGGGCGGGTAATCAGATCGCTCGACGTCGCGTCGGCTCAATCATGCTCGAACGCGGAGACGGAAAGAGTCGGCGGCATCTGCTGCTCGCTTCTCGGGCTTGCCATGCTCGTGGTTGCGACGACAGTCCGGGAGCGACGCCCATAAACCAATCGGCCTCATCCGATTCGAGCGGTCCCTCGTTATCATTACAACCAACGCTTCTTCTGGAGGTTACTCGATGACCACGTCTCGTATGCTCGCAGCTTTCGCCCTCGCCGCTTCGCTCGCAGGAGCCGCGTCGATCGCCGCCGCCGCGCCCATGGATACCGGCACGGATATGATGATGAACGGCGCCATGCACGGCCGTTTCGGCGGGCCAGTCTATGATGGCGCGCCGGCTCTCAACGTCACATCTGCGCTCGTCGCAGCCGGCGGCGGTGCCGCGAACTTCTCGACCGCCAAGGCCCTCGTCTCGATGCTCGGCTCCGACACCGTCAACGCCGAAGTCGCCAAGTTGAGCAAACAGTACGGCAGCGACGAAGTGACAGGCTGGCTGAAGACTTTCGACTTCGCCGTCGCAGATTCGATCAAGATCGCGACGGCAGCCGGCGTAACCCTTCCGGCGCCTTCATCCGACCTCACCGGCGTCAACCTTGCCAAGACGCTCGTCGGCGCGGGCACCGCCTCTGACGGCACGTTCCAGATCGAGTACTTGCTCGACAAGGCCGTGTCGCACAAGATCCACGTGCAAGTGATGAACGACATCGACGCCAACCCCGATCTCGGCAAACTCGCCGACCTGCGTTACCACGAGATCAGCAATCAGGCGTTCTACGATGTCGCGCAAGCGCTGGGCGCGAAGGACGTCAAGTTGGCGGGTCTCCACTAGCGAACAACTGGTCTAACCTTCCAGCCCACGCGAGCGGCGACGCGGCACCTGTCCGCGCCGTCGCTCCTATAGTTGGCGGGGATTTCGCGCGCCTAACAGACAATGCTCGGCCATGAAATATTCGGCATGGAAATCCGCGATTGCCGCGTGCGGCATTGCGGCCCTCTTCGGTTGCGGCAGCAGCAGCAATAGCAGCAACAGCAGTAGCAGCAACGACAATACCACTTCGCAAGCGGCGGCCTCGCCAACCGTTAGTGATGTGACGACCGCAGAGCCCGTGGAGACGACGGCGGCAAACGCCGCTGTGGTGATATCGTTCGACCAGGTCGCGGTGGCGGGAAGCGCGGGCGCGTTGCGAGCGGACATGGAGATCAAGAACGTCTCCAAGGATCCGGTCCAGTGCGACCCATCGGAGTTCACGCTGCAGCTCGGCGATGCGACGCCGCTCGACGCGGATACGTCCGCCGCGGTGGAATGCAACCCGGATTCTATCGACCCCGGCACCACCGGAAAGGCGACGATCTACTTCGACATTCCGGGCAATTATACGGGCCCGGCTACGGTCTATCTCACGGTCGACGACAAAGTAGTAGGCCAAAGCACGACGCAAATCCACTGAGCGTCCGAAAGCCTTCGTTACACAGGAAGAACGTCGTGCGCCGCAAACTTTCGGATACGATCAGTTCGGGGGATTAGCTCAGCTGGTAGAGCGCTTGCATGGCATGCAAGAGGTCAACGGTTCGACCCCGTTATCCTCCACAATTTAGACTCGGAGGCGAGTGGAATGCGCGCAGCGCGAAGTTTGACGCTCGCGATATTCGTCTTTGCTGCCCTTTTGGTGCAGCCGGCGCCGGCGTC
>DATGJI010000038.1 GCA_035295225.1 Candidatus Eremiobacteraceae bacterium
GCGCAGATCCTCGACGCCGACCTCGACTTCGGCACGCAAGGAGCGCACTCGAACACCTTCGGCGGCAATGGTATCGCGCTTGCCGCCGCCAAGGCGACCCTCGACGTGATCGAACGCGAGCGCTTGGTGGAGCGCGCCGCCGAGTTGGGCGAATACTTCATCGCCCGTTTGCGCGAACTGCAAGATCGCTTTCCATCCATCGGCGACGTGCGCGGTAAAGGATTGATGCTGGCGGTCGATTTCGTCGTCGACCGCGTCAGCCGCACGCCCGACGTCGAGTTCCGCGACCGCGTCCTGCGGCGGTGTTTCGCGCACGGACTGATGCTGTTGCCGTGCGGCTTTTCCGCGCTGCGCTTCACGCCGGCTTTGGTGGTCGATCGCGAACAGATCGATCAGGCGGTCGCGGTGCTCGAGCGCGCGATCCGCGAAGCCTGACGGTGCGCGGTGCGGCTGCGTGAGGCGTTCGCAAGCGAACTGATCGGCCGGCCGGTGACGCTGCACGCCGGCAGCCAGCACGTGCGCATCGGCCGCTTGGAAGACGTCGCGGTGTCGGGCAACGACACGTTCCCCGCGGTCACCGGCTTGTACATCAAGGGCCAGGATGGCGTTCGGCGGTTCGCACCGTTCGCGAGCGTGGAGACCTTGACGCCGGACGATATCTCGGTGCAATCGCCACCGATCGATGCGACCGCGGTGTCGCCGCCGAGCGACGAGTTGCTCGTCAACCGCGCCGTGCTTGACAAGCAGATCCTCGACGTCGACGGCAAGAAGGTCGTTCGGGTCAACGACGTGCGGCTCGCGCCTGCGGGCGCGCAAATGCGTCTCATGGCGGCCGATGTCGGCTTCCCCGGCTTGCTGCGCAGGCTCGGCCTGCGCGCTCTCGGACGTCAGCTGGAAGCCCGCCCGCAGCTCACGGGAATGCCGCCGACGTTGATCTCGTGGGAAGCGGTGCAGCCCCTGCAACACGATCAAGCGAGCGAAGCGATTCGTTTGCGCGTGCCGCACGCACGCCTCAACCGCATCCATCCCGCCGATCTCGCTGCCATCCTCCAAGACCTGACCGCGTCGGAACAGGCGTCGCTCGTCACCTCGCTCGATGAGGAAACCGCCGCGGACGCCTTTGAGCAACTGGACGTCGACACCCAGCTGTCCATTCTCGAGGACCTCAAGCCCGAACGCGCCGCCGACATCATCGAGAAGATGGAGCCGGACGACGCGGCGGACCTGCTCGGCCAGATCGAACAGGATAAACAGCAAGAACTGCTCCGCCTTATCGAGCCCACCGAAGCCGAAGATCTGCGCGAGCTGCTCGGCCATCCCGAGCAGACGGCCGGCGGACTCATGACCACGCAGTACCTCTGGATACCGCCGGGTTTGACGGTCGCGCAAGCCTTCGATCGTATCCGCGACAACGCCGGCGACGCCGAGCTCGTGTATTACGTGTACATCTTGGATGAACGCGAACATATCGTCGGCGTCTGTTCGCTGCGCGAATTGGTCATGGGCCGCCCGGACCAGGCGGTGGCCGAGATCAGCGTCGAGGATGTCGTGACGGTGCAGCTCGAAGCGCCGCGCGATGAGGTGGCGACCACCATCGCCCGGTATGACTTCATCGCAGTGCCCGTCGTCGACCGCGAGGACCGCATGCAAGGCATCGTCACCGTCGACGATGTGATCGACGTCTTGCTTCCCGAGAAACTGCGAAAGATGTTGCCCCACGTGGGGAAGTCGCGCTCGAAGGCGAAGCCAAGAACCCAGACCACCTAGGATTCTTCGCGGAGCGCCATGGAAGCCGTAGAAACCACCGTCGAGCGACACGGTCCGGTCAAGCGCGTCACGTTCTGGCGCTCTTTGCTGATCTTCGCCGCGGTGCTCGGGCCCGGGATCATCACCGCCAACATCGACAACGACGCCGGCGGCATCGCGACCTACTCGCTCGCGGGCGCGCAGTTCGGCTATGCGTTTCTGTGGCTGTTGATCCCCGTTACCTTTGCGCTTATCGTCATCCAGGAGATGTGCATTCGGCTCGGCGTTGTGACCGGCAAGGGACTCGCCGATCTCACGCGCGAGCAATTCGGCGTGCGCATCACGTTCTTCGTGATGCTCAGCCTGCTCGCGACCAATCTGTTCACCACCGTCGCCGAGTTCGCCGGCGTCGCCTCGAGCGCGGACGTCTTCCACTTCAATCGGGCGCTCGTCGTGGTGCTCGCGGCAGTGTTCGTGAGCCTGTTGGTGTTACGTGGCAACTATCGCGGCGTCGAAAAAGTGTTCTTGTTCGCATGCCTCGTGTACGTCACGTACATCGTCTCGGGCCTACTCGCCAAACCTGACTGGCCTGCGGTCGCGCGCGCCACACTGCTGCCGAACTTCTCCTGGCACACCAGCTACGTGGCGATGTTCATCGGCGTGATCGGCACGACAATCGCCCCCTGGATGCAATTCTACGTCCAATCGTCGGTCGTCGAGAAAGGCGTCAAACCGCGCGAGCTGCGCTACTCTCAACTCGACGTCGTCATCGGCTCGTTCATGACCGACATCGTGGCGTTCTTCATCATCTTGGCATGCGGCGCGACGCTGTACGTGCACCACGTCACCGTCAGCGATGCCGGCCAGGCGGCGGCCGCGCTAGAACCGCTCGCCGGCAAGTACGCCAGCGCGTTGTTCGCGATCGGCTTGCTCAACGCGTCGCTGTTCGCGGCGTCGGTGCTGCCGCTGTCCACCGCGTACACGATCTGCGAGGCGTTCGGCTTCGAATCCGGGGTCGACAAGCGGTTCCGGGAGGCGCCGATCTTCTTCGGGCTCTACCTCGCCATCATCGTGTTCGGGGCCATCCCGGTGCTGTGGTCGCATGCGCCGCTGCTCGCTATCATCTTC
This sequence comes from Candidatus Eremiobacteraceae bacterium, assembly GCA_035295225.1. Classification (NCBI taxonomy): domain Bacteria; kingdom Bacillati; phylum Vulcanimicrobiota; class Vulcanimicrobiia; order Candidatus Eremiobacterales; family Candidatus Eremiobacteraceae; species Candidatus Eremiobacteraceae bacterium. The sequence goes on from DATGJI010000038.1 coordinate 2,875, forward strand.
TGGTCGCAGGTCATCTCCGGCATGCTGCTGCCG
>DATGJI010000039.1 GCA_035295225.1 Candidatus Eremiobacteraceae bacterium
GCCGCCATCGCGTATTTCTTGATCAGCGCGCTGCTCACGCCGGACAACGCCGGCGGCGGCAACCAACAGCAACTCGAGATGAGCCGCATCGTCGGACAAGGCGCGCGCGGCAACCAGGTCGGCTGGCGTTTCAGCGCAGACAGCTCCGACATCTCGACCGACGGCATGGTGACCACCTATCACCACGTGCGCAATGCGACCTATTTCTTGCACGGCGCACCGGCATTCAAGCTGACCGCCAGTAACCTAACCCTCGATTTGCGCACCCAGAACTACACCGGCTACGGCGGGGTGCACATCTGGAGCGTGCGAAAAAATGACCTCGAGGACATCAAGACGACGACCGTCGCATGGAACAACCCCCTGCAATTGCTCACCTGTCCGGAACCCGTGCACGTCAGATATAAAGGTTATGAGATGACCAGCGCGCGGCTGACCTGGAATTTCCTCACCGGCGAGTCGTCCTTGGGGCAAACTTCGATCCACGCGAACGGCTAACCCGACGCGCCCCGGCCGCCTTGGTGCTTATTTCGCCAATTCGCCTTTCAGCCAGTCGATGACGCGCACCGGCGTGGGGTCTTCGCCGTAGGCGATCGCGAGATAGAAGGAAGCGAAGTCGCCGACGTACACGAGCGACAACATGCGTGAGACCGCAGAGCCGCCACGGGCCCAGACCTCTTTGATGGCGTCCGCACGCCGCGCGATGATCTGCTTGGTGAGTGTGACTCGCCGCTCGATCTGGCGCGGCTCGCGATCGTCGCGCAGGATCACCACGCTGAGATTCTTTTCCGGATCGCCCTGCGTGCGCGAGCCGCTCCATCCCACCGTCTCGTTATGATTGAGCTCGGGAAACACATTGGCCACCGCGTACGCTTTGGCGTTTTCGTTGATCTGCGTTTTCCAGCGATACGCGGCCACACCACGCTCGCCTTGCGATCCGTAGATCACTGGGATCTTGCCGAGCCACGACTCGGCGAGCTGCTTGGCTTCGTTCTCGCGAACGGGCACGTCCGGCGCGCACTCATTGCGCACCGCTCGCAACACCGCACTGGCTTCATCGATGTCGTCGATCAGCGTCTCGGGGATGAGGCCGAGCCGCGCGGCCGCGACGATCAACGGAATGAACGAGTATCCCACCGCGGCGCGGGGTTGCAATCCCCCCGGGAACTGCACGAGCGGAACTTTGTCGGCGCGAGCTTGTTCGCCGAGTTTTCCTCCGGTGCTGAAGGCGACGATGGCCGCGCCGGCGGTACGCGCCGCAGCGTAGCACGCTAGCGTCTCTTCCGTGTTGCCCGAGTTGCTGCAGGCGAAGACCAGAGTGTCCGGTCCGACGTAGGCTGGAAGGTGGTAGTCGCGCACCACCGTCACCGGGCAGGTGAGCTCCGGTTCGTAGGTCGTGCGCAAGAAATCGCCGCCGATGGCGGAGCCGCCGAGGCCAGTGATGACGAGCGCGCGGTAACGCTGCTTGGCGACGCCGTCCAGCGAAGCGCCCAGCGCGATCGTCTTCGCGTTGTCGACCTGCTCCGGCAAGCCGAGGATCGCGCCCAGCATATCCTGCGCGTCGATCTTGGCGTACGAGGGCGCGTCTAATACGTTATCGATTCGCTGCATGCGGCCTCATGCCACAGGAGAGAACCCGGCTCCTCGCCGGGATGAGCGTGCTATCGGGCGGCGCGTTTGGCCTCTTCGATGAGCCGCTTCACTTTCTGGCCGCCCTTGTGACCGATCTCTTCGTAGAACGTCTGGCCGTACTTGTCTTTGACGGCATTGCCGCCTTTTTGGCCGATGTTCTCAAAGAAACCGGAGCCGTGCCGCTGCTTCGTCGACTTGCCGCCTTTGCGCCCGATCTCTTCGTAGAAGCTCGGACCGTATTTGGCGCGCACGGCGTCGCCGCCGCGCTTTCCCGCTTCTCGGACGGAGAGTTCTTGCGATCGTTTCTTGCCCGCGGGGCGCTCTTCGTTCATCGTGAGCAGGCGCTCAAGGTTTCATACGAAGGAATCGCGCCGGTCAGCGCAAGCTACTCCGTGCTGCGACCGTCCTCGATGTAGCGTTTGACCCGCTGGCCGCCCTTATGGCCGATCTCTTCGTAAAACTGCGATCCGTGGCGGCGTTTGGTGCTCTCGCCGCCTTTGCGGCCGATCTCCACGTAAAATTCCGGGCCGTACTTGGTCTTGACGACGTCGCCGCCTTTTTTCCCAGCTTCGCGAACGGTCATTCCACCATCGTTATTCATTCTGGTATCGTTCCTTTAATTAAATTGCGAGGCGATGAGCCTTCGATACAGTGTGTACCCGCTTGCCTGCATCCGCTAAACACCTC
>DATGJI010000040.1 GCA_035295225.1 Candidatus Eremiobacteraceae bacterium
GGCAGCGCTCGCATCGCTCGCGCTGCCGCCTCCGAGCGCTGCGCCGTACGACACAACGCTGCCGAACGGCCTTCGCTTGATCGTGCGACCCGAGACCGTCAGCCCGACGGTGAGCGTGATCGGTGAAGTCCGCCAGGAACCGGCGCTGCAAGTGCCATCGGGTGAGGAAGGCTTGGACTCGCTGCTCGGCCAGCTTTTCCAATACGGCTCGACGTCGCTCGACCGCTTGGCGTTTCAAAAGCAGCTTGACGACATCGCTGCGAACGAATCCGCAGGCGCGTCGTTCTCACTCTCGGTACTCGCGCAGCACTTCGATCGCGGCATGCAGCTGCTCGCCGACAACGAGCTGCACCCGGCGTTGCCGGCGGACGCTTTCCCGGTCGAACAGAGGAACTTAGCCCAAGCACTTTCCGGCCAGCTCGCGAGCCCCGCGTACAAACAGTCGCGCGCGATCGACGTGGCGCTTCTCCCGGCAGGCGACCCGGCGCTTCGAGAAGCGACGCCCACCACGGTCGCAGGCCTGACGCTCCCTGATGCGCAGTCCTATTATGACGCCGCGTTCCGTCCGGACATGACCACCATCGTCGTCATCGGCGATGTCACGCCGGAACAAGCACGCGCTTCCGTTTTGAAATGGTTCGGCGGTTGGGCGGCGCATGGCGCTCGACCCGTCACCGACTTGCCGCCGATCGCTGCGAACTCACCGTCGAGCACGGTCGTCCCCGACTCTTCGAGAGTTCAAGACTCGGCGACCATGATCGAAAACATCGGCGTCGTCAGAACGAATCCCGACTACTATGCATTGCAAGTCGGCAACCACGTCTTAGGCGGCGGGTTCTACGCCACACGACTGTATCGGGATCTGCGCGAAAAGGCCGGACTCGTCTACTTCGTGGGCAACAACCTGAGCGTCGGCAAGACGCGATCGACGTTCAGTGTCGATTTCGGCTGCGATCCTCAAAACGTCTCGAAGGCGCGCGGGCTCATCGTGCGCGACGTCGCTGCGATGCAAAAGAAGCCGGTGACGGCGGGCGAGCTCCAACAAGCAAAGGCGTTGTTGCTGCGCCAGATCCCGCTTGCGGAATCGAGTGAAAACGACGTCGCATCGGGTCTGCTCGCGCGCGCCACGAGCGGCCTCCCGCTCGACGAACCAAGTCGGGCCGCACGGCGATATCTGAACATCACTCCGGCGCAAATCCAAGCCGCGTTTCAGAGATGGATCCGCGTCGGCGGTTTCGTGGACGTCGTGCTAGGGCCGAACCCGCAGTAGATGTGACCTTCAGACCCGTTCGGGGCCGAGGCGTTTTGCGCGCGGACCCGAATGGTAGCGTCATGGATAATCGGCCGATTCACATCGCCGCGATTGCTTTTTTTGTCGCCGGCTCGATCACGGCTGCGCCGGCGTATGCCGACTCTCCCGCGGTCGCGCGGGTCACGCTCGATAACGGTCTGCGCGTCGTCGTCGAACGGCAAGCGACCGCACCGATCGCGACAGTCTCCATGGACTATCTTTTCGGTGTCGCCGATTCGCCGTCGTCCAATGCGGGTCTGGCGTTCGGAGTCTCGGAGTTCATGACGCGGCAGGTCGATGGATTGAATGCCGATCAGCTCTCGAAGCTCGTGGGTGCGGTCGGCGGCAGCGTGAACGTCTATACGGCCGAAACGCTCACGCGATTTGTCTCGACCGTTCCTAGCGTCGATCTGCCGACCATCCTTATGCTCGAAGCGGCGCGGATGCGCGGACTGGGCGCGACGAGTGCGGACTGGAATCTCGACCGCCGGCTTGAGGCCCAAAATCTGCGGCAACTTTCGACGAGCTACGGTTACATCTGGGGCCGTGAGGTGGGCAACGCGCTCTTTCCGGGGTGGACACCCGTGAGAGACATCGCCATGCCCGACGCGCTCGGCGCGACGCCGTTCGCCGATGTCAGCGCCTTTTGGAACCGCTGGGTCGGGCCGAACAATGCCGTGCTCGTCGTCACCGGCGATGTCGATCCGAATTCGGTCGTTGCGTTGGCGAAGAGCGATTTCGGGTCGCTCCGTAAGATCGTGGTCGGAAAACACGACGATCAATCCGCGCCCGCGCCGCACGGCGCCACGATTTCGATCAAAGGCGATGTGGTGGCTCGTTGGGCGTATGCATGCGTCGAACTGCCCGGGCTGGGCAGCCAGGACTATGCGGCCGGTCAAGTGATCGAACGCGCGCTGAATGCGGCGAGCGCAGATATCCACGCGCTCGCGCTGCAAGGAACGGCTATCTCCGCGAACTTCTCGACGGTTTTCCAAGCGAGGCAGGCGCTTGTGGCGTGCGGGCAAGCGAGTACGGGCCGCGATACCGACCCGAAGACCGTCGCGAAGAAGATGCGAGACGTGCTGACGACCCTGGCCGCTCAAGGCCTTTCGGAAAGCGCGCTCGAGTCGGCAAAGCGCGGCGAAGAGCTGAGCTTGCAGCTCGACATCGCGGATGCGCCGGACCTTGCGGGATATTTGGGAACCGCATCGGCAGAGATGGCCGATACCACGCCCGAGCAGTACCTGGCCGCCGTTCGCGCGGTGACGGGGACGGATATCAAACGCGTAGCTGGGCAATATCTCAACGCGGACCGCATCGTCGTAGCATCGAGCGTGACGAACGTGGCGCCGGCGGCGACGGCGAAGTCGCAGACCGTTTTGTCTGCTGCATCGTCCAACGCTCCTTTGCCGTCGTGGGCGGCGGCTGCATCGGTCCCACCCGAAACGCTGCCGTTGTCCATTACTCCTATGGATGCGACGCTGCCGAACGGGCTGCGCGTCATCTCTGTGCCGATACGCGGATCGGGATTCGTATCCGTGTACGGCCGCGTCCATGTGGACGCGAACATGGAGGCGCCGCCGGGCGCCGAAGGCGTGGGCTTGCTGCTCGACCGCCTTATCGCACAGGGACCGGCCGATATGTCGCCGGAAGCGTTCGCGCGCGCCGTCGACGAGATCGGCGGCCAACTGCACGGAGGATCGAGCTTCCAATTCAGCGTCGCGCCGCCGGATTTCGATCGAGGACTCGCCCTCTTGTCGGACGACGAGCTGCATCCGACCTTCGACGACACAGCGTTTGCGAACGCGCGTTCAGCGGTGAGCGCCAACGCCGACAATTCGATTCACACGATGGGGGCATGGATCGGTCAAACGCTCAATGCCCATCTATTCCCACCGTCCGATCCGAGCCTTCGCGTGGCGAACTCGGATAGCGTCGGAGCGCTGGCGACCGACGATGCGCAGGCATACTACACAGCGGCGTTTCGGCCCGACCGAACGGTCATCGTCGTCATCGGAGACGTCGATCCGAGCACGGCATCGAGTGAAATCGGAAAGTGGTTCGGAACATGGCAACGCCCCGTGACGCCGGCTCCCGCCGTCGACCTCCCTGCCGTGCCGCAAAATAAGCCGTACTTCCAGAACCAGCCGGATCCGGGATTCGGTTACAAGCTTGTGACGCTGGAAGAAACACTCGACGTCACTCCCGTCAGCCAGCAGGCGTCAGCGTTGACCGCCGGGGTCGAGGCTCTCGGCGGCACGCTCTCGGGCAGCCGGTTTGCGCGCGACATCCGCGATCACGCCGGGCTCGCGTTCTTCGTATCCGACTCGCTCGCCATCGGACCGACTCGATCGACCTACAGCGTGCGATTCGTCAGTCTTCCGGCGAACGCGGAAAAAATCAAAGGCATCATTCTCAAAGACATCCGCGCGATGCAGACCTCTCCGCTGTCTACCGCCGATCTGACGCAAGTCAAAGCGCTCCTGATCCGTCAGCTCGTCCTGCAACTCGACAGTCCGCAATCAATCGCGGGGAAGTACCTGGATCTTGCCGTCGCGGGCGAACCGCTCAACCAGCCTTCGCTCGATGCTCGCACGTATCTGACCTTGACGCCGGACGACGTCCGCGCGGCGTTTGTGAAACTCGTGCGCGCACAGGGGTTCGTCGATCTCGAAGTCGGGGGTTCATGATCGCATTTGTCGCGGCGCTCGCGGTCGCCGCTGCGTCCCTGACATCGTCTTCGCTTTCGGCAAGCGGCGCGGCCGTGGACCGCGCCACGCTCGCCAACGGACTTCGGATCATCGCCGTTCGCGACGCGATCGCGCCGGTAGTCACGGTCGAGATGACATACCTCGTGGGAGCCGTCGATACGCCGCCCGGTTTTCCCGGCATGGCGCATGCGCAAGAGCACATGGCATTTCGCGGACTCGCCGGCCTTACCGGCGACCAAGTTGGCGGCATCTTCGCCGAACTTGGCGGTGACGCGAACGCTTTCACCCAGCCGACCACGACGACGTTTCGCACGACGCTGCCCGCAGCGGATCTCGGAATCGTCTTGCACGTCGAGGCGTGCCGGCTGCGCGGCATCGACGACGCTGCCGATGAATGGGCGCGCGAACGCGGCGCTATCGAACAGGAAGTCGCTCGCGATAGCTCCTCACCCGCATACGTCAGCCTTCGCAGTATGCAGGCGACCGCATTCGCAGGAACTCCGTACGCCGTAGACGGCCTTGGAACCCGATCGTCGTTTGACGCGACGACGGCGGGCATGCTTCAGGAATTTGCGCGGCGCTGGTACTCGCCCAACAATGCGGTGCTCGTGATCGCCGGTGACATCCAACCTGCGGACGCTATAGCACAAGCGACGGCCTTGCTCTCGGGCATTCCCGCCGGCCCACCGCCGCAGCATGCTCGCGTCCTTCTTGGCGCCGTGCATGCGCCGTCCGCCCACGTACCCGGGCTCGCAGCCGATCTTGTGGCCTATCGGCTGCCCGGAAGCGATAGCCCTGACTTTGCCGCTGCCCGAGTGCTCGTGGACGCGCTTGCCGATAAGCGCAGCGCGCTTGGCGCGCTCGTTCTCCGCGGCAGAGCGCAGGAAGCGGGCATCGCGCCGATCTTCGGACTTCCCGCCGCATCGTTCGTCATCGTGCATGCGTCGTTCGCCAACTATCAGGGCGGCGGTATCGCGCGTGACCTGCTCCAGCAGATCATCACGGATTATTCCTCGCTCGGCGTGCCCTCGGATCTCGTGACGGCAGCGCAAAGACGCGAAGCATTGTCGGTCCAGGCCCTCCCCGGATCGACAGACTCTGTCGCCGATGCGTGGACGAACGCCGTAGCGGTCGAAGGCCACGATTCGCCGGACTTCGACGCCGCGGCGTATGCGCGCGTCACGGTCGCCGATGTGAACCGCGTGGCGAAGAAATATCTCGACGCGTCACAGGCCATCAGCGTCGTGTCCGACCTGCGGGTGGCCGCTGCAAAGCGGAAGCCGGAGTCGAATCCCGAGGTTTTTGCACCGCAATCCGTCGCGCCGAAATCCCTTCCGGATTGGGCGCAGCCGGCCACGATCGACCCCGCGTCGTTAGGTTTTGCCGCGACCGAGCGCACGTTGTCCAATGGTTTGCACGTGATCGTCATTCCGCAGCCGGAAAGCGGTGTCGTCGTGATCCGGGGGCGCGTCATATCGCAACCTTCTTTGGAGGAACCTCAGGGAAAGGAGGGCGTGGCCAAGCTCACCGATCTCATGCTCGGGTTTGCGCCGCGGGCGACAGATCAATCGACATTTGCGACGGACCTCGATTCCATCGGCGCCGATGAAAAGACGGGCAGCGAATTCGGGATCGCTGTCCTGCGCGGCGATTTCGACCGCGGCGTCCAGTTGCTCGCCGAAAGCGAGACGACGCCGGCTCTTTCCAAGCAAGCATTTGATATCGCACGAGCGTCGGTGTTCATCGATGCGCTGACGGCCAGCGCCGTGGACCAGGCCGCCGCCGCGCGCATTTACCCGGCAGGCGATCCGGAACTGCGTTCGATCTCCATCACTTCCTCGCTCTCGCTCACGATGGCGGATGTGACGCGGTACTACGGTTCGTCGTTCATCCCGAATCTCACCACCATAGTCATCGAGGGACCGGTCACAGCCGATGACGCGGTCGCCTCTGTGAGCAAGTGGTTTGGATCGTGGCGGGCGGCTCTCATACCGCCGGTCACCGATCTTCCGCCGGTGGCGCCGAATTCCGCCGATTCCGTGTTTCTCCGCGATGATGCCGAACAAGCCGATAACGTCGATATGAAAGAATCCATCGAAGTCGTGCGATCGAATCGCGACTATTATCCGCTCCTGTTGGCAAATGAGATACTCGGCGGAGACGGTTTTGCCTCGCGCTTGTTCGACGATCTGCGCGAGCAGCAAGGACTCGTCTACTCTGTCGGAACCGATCTGAATGTCGGGGATACGAGGTCGACGTTCGGAATCGGCTTTGCATGCGATCCGGTCAATGTGTCGCGCGCGGAAGCGATCGTGCGTCACGACGTCCTTGCCCTCACGCAATCGCCACCCGGCGATGCGGAACTCGCGCGCGCTAAGCTGCGGGTCGTCGGTCGACTCGCCCTCGGCCTCGCGAACCAAGACGACTTTGCGACCCACGCGCTCGACCTCAGCACGGCCCGTTTGCCGCTTGATGAGGATGCACGAGCCGTTGATGCCATCGAGCATCTAAGCGGGCAGGATGTGCAAGCGGCATTTGCGCGGTGGATTCGAGCCGGCGATTTCGTCACTGTCGTCTCGGGGCCGGTGCCGCACTGAGCACGTTATGAGAAACCTTTTCGTCGCGGCGTCCGCGTTTTGCGTCGCCGTCCTTGCCGTCGGCGCAGCCGCAGCACCGTCGTTTGCTGATACATCTTCCGTCGCGCGGGCCACGCTCGCCAACGGGCTCCGGGTCATCGCGGTCCGAGACACACTTGCACCGGTCGTGACGACCGAGATGAACTATCTCGTGGGTTCGGAGGACGATCCGCCAGACGTGCCGGGCATGGCGCATGCGCAAGAGCACATGCTGTTCCGCGGCTCGACCGGAGTAAGCGGTGCGCAGCTTGCAAGCATCGCTGCCGGGCTCGGCGGTGATCTCAACGGCGACACGCAGCCCACCGTGACGCAATACATCTTCACCGTGCCTGCAAATGCTCTCGACGTCGTGCTTCACGTCGAAGCCGACCGCATGCGCGGGGCGCTGCTCTCGCAGGACGACTGGATCAAGGAGCGCGGTGCGATCGAACAAGAGGTCTCATCCGATCTCTCCAATCCGATCTACCGAGCTCGGGCGGATCTTCTTGCGGATATGTTCGTCGGCACGCCGTATGCGGCGCCCGGTGTCGGCACGCGCGACGCGTTCGATTCTTTGAACGCATCATCGATCAGGGCGTTCTACGACCTCTGGTATCATCCGAACAACGCCATCCTCGTCGTCGTCGGTGACGTTGAACCATCCACTGTTATCAGCGATGTGACGCGCTTGTTCGGCGCGATCCCCTCTGCTCCGCTGCCGGCGCATCCGTCGTTTGCTTTGCCGGCGCCGAAACTGGCCGACGTCTCATTCGACACGGCCCTGCCGCTAGGGTTCGCGCTCGTCGCATACCGGTTCCCCGGCTCCGATACGCATGATTTTGCCGCCGCAGAGGTGCTGGCCAACGTCATGGCCGACGAGCGTTCGCCGTTCTTCAGCGGCATACCGCATGACAAAGTCTACAACGCGTCGTTCGTGCTCGACGACATGCCCAAAGCCAGCTTCGGACTTGCGATGGCGGCAGCCCTTAAGCCGCAGTTCGTTCCCGACGTCAAGCGATGGGTGGCGATGAACGTGGCCGATTCGATCAGCGCCGGATTTTCTGCCGAACTCGTGCTGGACGCGAAGCGCAAGGCCGTGGCGCAGGACCTCTTCCAGCGTTCGTCCATCGAGGGTCTGGCGCAGGCGTGGAGCCAAGCGGTCGCAGTCGAAGGACGCGCGTCACCCGACGACGACATCGCTGCGATCAAAGCGGTCACGGTGGACGACGTGGATCGAGTCGCCGGCGAGTACATGAACGCGAGCACGGAGCTCTCTGCCGAACTCACGCCGCGCGATTCCGGCGCCGCCGTACCCGGCGATGCGTTTGGAGCATCGGAATCGTTTGCGCCCCAGGATGCTGTGCCCGTCGCGCTCCCGGACTGGGCGGCGTCGGTCGTCGAATCCACCGGCGTGCCGCCTTCGACGCTGCACCCGCTCGACACGTCGCTGCCAAACGGCCTACGTGTGATCGTGCAGACCGAACCTGGCAGCGGAGCAGTCACAGTCCTCGGCCAGGTACGAAACGATCCGGACATCGAGGCGCCGCCGGGCAAGGAAGGCGTATCGATCATGCTCGATCAGCTCTTCACGGACGGGTCGGCTTCGGAATCTCCACTCGACTTCTTGTCCGACGTCAGCCAGATCGGCGCCGAAGAGCGCGCGGGTTCCACGTTCTCGCTGCGCGTGCCGGCCGCCGGTTTCGACCGCGGCATGCTGCTGCTCGCCGACAACGAGATCCATCCGTTCTTTCCAACGGAGAATTTTGAGTCGATCCGCAACGCGATCGCAGATCGCGTGCAGGGTACTTCCGAAACGCCCGAATACAAGTCGGCGGTCAGCCTCTATGCGGCGCTGTACCCCAAAGGTGATCCGGTTCAGCGCGTTGCCACACCGGCGACAATCAACGGATTGAGCCTGCGAGACGTGCGCGATTATTTCAATGCCACGATCCGGCCGGACCTGACGACGATCGTCGTGGTCGGAGACGTGGACGACAAGCACGCGCTGGAAGTCGTGCGACGCTATTTCTCGAACTGGCATTCATCGGGCGCTCCGCCGGCGACGAGCCTGCCGCCCGCGCCCCACAACGCTCGCACGGAGGTGGCCATTCCGTCGTTCGGCGCCGTGCAAGACAGCGTGACGTTCGCCGAGACGATGGGGGTTCGATCGGGCACGGCCGATTTCGATGCGCTCTCGCTGGGCGATCAGATGCTCGCGTCGGAGTTTTACGCAAGCCGCCTGTATCGCGATCTTCGCGAGCAGTCGGGTCTCGTCTACTACGTCACGACGAAGTTCAACGCCGACGGTGGCCGCTATGCCTACGAAGTCCAGTGGGGCTGTGATCCGGGGAATGTGGCGCGGGTGGCAGGTATCGTGCAACGCGATCTTCAGGCCATGCGCACGACGCCACCGACTGCCGACGAGCTCCTGCGAGTCAAGGCGCTCGCGGTTCGCGCACTACCGCTTCAAGAATCGAGCCAAGGCGGCGTCGCTCAGACGCTGCTCGATCGAGCGTCGGCGGGTCAGCCGCTGGACGACGCGTCAGCGCAGTCGCGTTACTTGCAGATCACCGCGGCGCAGATCACCGCGGCGTTCGCGAAATATATCCGTCCGGCCGATTTTGTGCAGATCGTTCAGGGACCCACGCCATAATGAACGCAAGGCGCGCCGGCGGACCATGAAGGTCCGCCCCACATCGCGCGCCGGCGGACCATAAAGGTCCGCCCTACAGAACGCTGATGGCGACCGCGATCAGCGCGTCGCCGCGATCGAAACCTTCAACGCGGATCCGGACGCCCGGCCGGATGTCGGCGATGCTGCCGGGGCCGCCTCCGACGTCGATCGCCGTCGTGGGCGTGACGGTGATCGTCACGGTTCGGCCGCTCTTGGTCGCGAGCACGACATCGTTGGCTGCGTACTCGACTTTCGTCACGCGGCCCACATACGCGAAGCTTCCTTGATCTGGCGACGCGGCGGACGACGAAGGCGACGAGGCTGGTCGCGGATGGCTCTGCAACGGAGAAGCAACGGCAGCGCTGGCGAGTGTCGCGCACAGCAGACTTGCCAGGATCATCGCGGTTGAGTTCGTTCGGAAGCCCATCATCTTCGATAACGATTGACGGCAAGCAAGCGTTCCACCCTGACTATGACCAATCCAAAGCCCGCTGACTTTGCAGGGCGACCGTCTGGCATGCAAGCATCCGAGAACTTTCTCTCCACAAGGATGTGCGTGGACTCACACGACAAGTAGCACGGGCATGCCCAAACAGATCCGGTTGATCTTCCGTTTCTTGGCTATCGCGCTTATCCTCGCCTTGCTCCGGCCGTCGGCGGCTTCTGCGACAACCGTTATCGCCGAGCTTGGATCGGCGCCGCTCCTCGGCCAAACCGAGACGCTTGCACAGCTCCAGGTCAACGTGGCCCGCAATGAAGACAGGTTGGCCACAGCTGCGGCACTGGCCGGGATGACCGGCGGCGAGTTTCGGGCTTTCCGCGACGCAGTCCAGACTGTCAAGCCCGCTTGGGGACTCGTGCCGCGCCATCTCTCGGCGATGACGTGGTTCGATGGCTCGAAGGTGCGCGTCATCCGCGATGTGCTTATCCCTGCTGCCACGTACGGTTTCGAATACGATGAATCGTCAGCGAATGCACGGCTGCGAATATTTGTGCCGGTCGCTTGCGGCAATCTCTCGATCTTGCGCGAGCGGATCGTCCGTGCAGCGGCGCTTCCGCCGCGACGAGAAGTCGCATCACGGCCCGTCGCTATGGTACCCCCGGTGTCCGCGACGCCACCGCCGGCACCCGTTCAAGTCGCCACGCCCGCGACCTCGGCGGCGCCGTCGCCTGTTCCGTCGCCAACCACGATCCAACTCGGGTCGCGACCCAAACGCGGTATCTGGCCGTTCTTTGCGGTGTTGTTCGGGTTCTTGGATTTCGGAGGAGGCGGCGGGAACGGGGGCCCGATCCATAGTCCGTCATGCGCGTGCCGGCCGCACTGACGCGCTAGCTTACGAAATCGATCTCTCCGACATCCGGCACGATGCCGGCTTCGACCCCGCGCCGCAAGAAAAGCCGGATGCTGCGGCGGCCCTCATCGCCCATATCCACGGTTCTGTTGTTCACGTACATGCCGACAAATTTGTCGGCGGTGGGCGTGGCGAGGCCGCGCGCGTACTGCATGGCCCACTGCAGCGCGTCGGCGCGATTGGCCAATCCGAATTCGATGCTCGCGCGCAACTGACGCGAAGCTTCGCGCTTCACGTCGTCCGGCAGGTCGCGCCGGATCGTGTTCACACCCAAGGGGAGAGGCAGGCCAGTGGTCTCATACCACCACGTTCCAAGATTCACGATGGAGTGCAGTCCGAGGCTCGCATGCGTGAGCTGACCTTCATGGATGAGCAGGCCATACTCTGCTCGGCCTTCTGCGACGGCTTCCATGATCGTGTCGAACGGCATGACGACCGGTGTGAACCCACCGACGCACAACCGCAGCGCGAGATACGCGCTCGTCATGAGTCCGGGCACGGCGACGGTGGCGCCGCGGAGTTTTTCCGGGTTCACCGCGCCGCGCGCCACGACGATCGGTCCGTAGTCGCGCTCGCCCATTGACGCACCGTGCGTCAGAATCGCATACTTGTCTGCGACGTAGGCGTAGGCGTGCACGCTGATCGCAGTGGTGTCGAGCTTGCCTACTTTGGCCCAGTCGTTGAGCGTTTGGATATCGCGCAAGATGTGTTCGTACTGCAGGCCGTTTGTCGGCACGCGACCGCTGGCCAATCCGTAGAACATAAAAGCATCGTCGGAATCCGGCGAGTGTCCAAGTGTGAGCGTTCGCGACATGGCGTTTCGTTTCGCGCAGGAAGGCGTTTTCTCCGCCCCCGAATACTTGAAGCGATCATGGAAGCAAACACTCAGCCCGTCGAGAGCGCAGTCGAAAATGCGCCGGCGCCGGCGATCACCGAAGAAGTCATCCGCGAAGAGTTGAAAAACGTCGTCGATCCGGAGATCGGGCTCGACGTGGTCAGCCTCGGTCTGATCTACGACATCAAGATCGACGGTTCAAAAGTCGACGTCGTCATGACGCTCACGTCGCCGGGCTGCCCCGTCGCCGGCGCGTTCATGGCAAGCGTTCAGTCCGCTGTTTCGCAGGTTCCGGGCGTCGCCGATTGTCACGTGGACCTCACATTCTCGCCGCCATGGGACCCGCGCACCATGGCGAGCGATGAGGCCAAGATGATGATGGGCTTCTACTATTAGCAACGCCGTCTCCATCCGGCGCCTTACCAAACGATACGGAACGATCTCGGCCGTCGACAGCCTTTCGTTCGACGTTGCGCAAGGCGAGTTTTTCGGCTTTCTCGGACCCAACGGCGCGGGCAAGACGACCACGATCAACGCGATCGTGGGCTTAGCGACGTTTCATGAAGGGACGATTGAGGTCTTCGGCCACGATGTCGTGCGCGACTTCCGTGAGACGCGCGCGCTCATCGGCCTCTCCCCGCAGGAATACAATTTCGATCGGTTCCTCACCGTCGAAGAGATATTGGTGTTCCAGGCGGGCTATTTCGGCGTCCCCGCGCGCGAGGCGAAGCGGCGGACGGCGGAGTTGCTCGAGCGGTTCGGCCTGACCGACAAACGGCGTGCGACGCCGCTGCAGCTGTCGGGCGGCATGAAACGCCGGCTAACGCTAGCGCGCGCGCTCGTGCATCAGCCGCGCATGCTGATCCTCGACGAACCGACCGCCGGTATGGATGTGGAGTTGCGACTCGAGCTCTGGGACTTCTTACGCGAGCTGAACGCCGACGGCATGACGATTCTGATGACGTCGCACTACCTCGAGGAAGTGGAACTGCTCTGCCAGCGCATCGGCATCATCAACGAAGGCCGCCTCGTGGCGCTTGAGGACAAGAGCTCGCTGATCGAGCGGCACGGCTCAGCGTCGCTGCAGGATATTTTTCTCGATCTCGTCGGAAGGCACGCGCGTGGTTAACTACATCGGATTGTTCACGCTCGTCCGGCGCGAACTCAAGCGCACTTTGATGGTCATCAATCAGGTGATCTGGCCGCCCGTCATCATGACACTGCTCTTCCTTTTCATCTTCGGCTTGTCGCTCGGTTCGAGGATCAAGACGCTTGGCGGCGTTTCCTATGTGGAATTTCTCATGCCCGGCCTTGTCATGCTCAACGTCATCTCATCCAGCTACGACGAGGCGTCGTCGTCTATCTTCCAGCACCGCTTCATGAACTCGATCCAGGAGCTGCTCGTCGCGCCGCTTTCGTACCTCGAACTGCTCGTGGGATTTCTCACCGGCAGCGTCTTGCGCGGCATGGTCATCGGCACGCTCGTCATGCTCATCGGCGCGCTCGTGGTGCACGTCGGGCCGAGCAATATCGGCGTCTACCTCTTCTTCATGGCCTTGACGTCGCTCTTATTCTCGGCGATCGGCATGGTGGGGGGTTTGCTTGCGAAGACATGGGACAATCTCGCGATCGTGAACACGTTTGTCATCACCCCGCTCACGTACGTCGGCGGCGTGTTCACGAGCCTCGCGCTGCTGCCGCCGTTCGTTCAGCGCTTCGCGCTCATCAATCCCATGCAGTACATGGTCGACGGGTTTCGCTATTCGTATACGGGATCGGTCGATATAAGCTTGGCGGCCGATGCCGCGGTGGTCAGCGGCGTTGCCGCCATCGTGCTCGTGGTCGCATTCGAGATGATGCGCCGCGGCGTCAACCTGCGCGTCTAGGCTTAGTTCACCACTCGACTTTTTGACGTCAGCACTGTCAGCTGCCGCCCTTCATATTTCTCGATCTGCATCCGGCGCAGATCCGACAACGGTATCGATTTCCCGCTCACGACATCGAACATGACCTGCGCGGTGTTGACCTCGGCGATGAGCAGACCAGTATCGGTGTTCTTGATCTCGTGTTCGACGAGAAAGCTCGAGCGTCGAAGCTCCGTGACGCGGCAACCGACGGTGAGTTTGTCTCCGAGGTGCGCCGGCGCCTGATAGCGCGCGGTGAGTTCGGCTAAGACGAAGTCGAACTCTTCGACCTTCGTGATGCCCGTGATCTCCATCCAGTACTCGTTGCGGACCGTCTCGCAGTACGTGAGGTATTGTGCATGGTTGACATGGCGCATGCCGTCGATGTCGCGAAATGCGACGGTGATCGGCCGGTTGAACTTGAAGCGCGATTCGGGCACGTCTGTTTGTGACTCCTTATCGTGGCGAGCGACGTCGGTGCTGTTTGGCTGCTTCAGCCGCAGACACGCCCGTTGTGAGGCGATATGTGCCTTTTTCGGCCATCGCCACATCCGTAGCTCGGCTACTTCTCGTTAGTGTATCGAAAACCATACCGGTCCGGAGCCGGGCTTTACTCCTGCATCGCCGCCGTGCTGCCGCGATCGAAGAACAGATAGTCGTCGAGCGAATCAAAGAAGTGATAGTGGCCCAGCGTGTAGGTCAACTGGTCGTAGACGGATGAGCCAAATCCGAAGATTCCGCCGCCGGCGCGCAGGCTCGACGTGGTGGTCTCTTCGCGAAGCAGCCACTGGCCGTGGAAGTTCATGTAGCGCACGTCCCAATTTGCCGTGGTCGCGGAGCAGCCGTTGAAGATGCCGGCAACCGTCAACCGCTCTGGCTCAAACGACGCCTCGTCCACCCACATCCCCCGCACGCGATATTCGCCCGGATCTTCGACTGGTGTCAGCGCTAAGTGCCAGCACGGCCCAGCGTCGCACTGCTCCTCGCCAACGAGCGTGGCGGTGTAGTAACGCGCGGTCGCCGTCACCTTGCCGATCACCGTCGCGTTCGCGTTGTCCGTGGATTGCGGATGCGGATGGAAGTCGACCGCCGAGCGCGGCACGAAACCGAACGAATAGAACGGCGAGATGCGCGGCACGCCGTATGGCGTGCCGACGCCTTCATGCGGGGCAAAATCCCAGCCGAGTATCGAGAATCGCGTGCCGTACATGCTCGGCTGCTGGTTCGTGGAATACAGCGGCGCTTGCTGTGTGATGACGAAATCGTCTGCCGTGCGCACCCAAGCTTGGAATCCTTCAGCGTACAACGAGCCTCGGACTTTCGCGCGCACATCGATGAGATAGCGCATGTAGGACGGATACGTCCGGGCGCGCCACATCTGAACGGCGCGATCGAGTATCAAATCGCCGTTTGTCGCGGAATTTTGATCGCCGGCGGATTGCGTGGGCAGTGCGGTCGGCGTCGGCGTCGTCCCCGAAGGTGCGCTAGCGTGCAGAGCGGCGGCGACGAGCGTTGCCGTGACGAGCGAGCCGAACGAGCCGATCATGCCCACCGCTAGGCGTCACCGTGCGTCATCTCCTCCTTCTAGGCTTGCTCACTCACGGCGTTCTTCGCGACGCGGCCGGATATGATCGGGAACCTCAGCACTCGTCACGGGCAGCCATTCAACATCGAAGGAGCCCCTATAGCCGAATAGTGGTCCCCAGCGTTTGTTCGAGACTCGAACGTCGATGTGGAATTTACCATCGTTATCATCGAACCACTCGCACACGTCGGCGATTCCGGACATTGCCATCGGAAATTTGAACGCCACCGGACCTTCGTAGAATCGCTGTTCCCCTGAGCGGAGTCGAAGGCCGCCGTTATTTGCAACGGAAAGGTCGATGTCCACCGCGAGGTGTTGATGGGTCCCTAGGTAGTCAACGATTTTGTTTCGTTGACCGCTGTAGACCATGTACGCGTCGAAGCGCCGTCTTCGAGAAGTCTCGAAAGTACGGATCCATGTCACCGTTTCACGACCGAGCGAATCGATGTACGCATAATTTTCAAGACTGAAGGGCACTCCAACCGCAGATTCGGGAAACATGATCCGTCGCCACGCACCAAGGTGGAGAAAGGGAAGCGTGAAGATCGCGCCGTGCCAGATCTCATCCATGACTCCTCGACCGATGGCAGCGACACCATCGACACTGCTAAATCCGAAGCGGCGCTGCATCTGAGGATGGAGGCGCTGAAAATCCGCGCCGAGCGCTTTACTGTAAATCGACGTCACGGGCTCTTCTCGGGTCTCCGCAGGCAGGCTCGAGACGTCGGTATGTTCCGCGACGCGACCAGCCCGATGCACGAGAGCACCGCTATGAGGATGTTTAGCACGACTGGGTTGAATGCCCGGAAAAAATACTGAGGCGATGTGACCGCGACGACTGTGGTAGCGACGATCATCAATATCATGGCCAGGACCAGCGGCCAGCGCGAACGCCACGCCATCAACGAGACGACGGCGAACGCGATTTCCGCGACGCCCAGCGCACGCAATGATTCGGGAATCGCCGACGCCGCGACCCCAGCGGCAAGCATCATCTGCCGTTCGTCCGCGTCAGCGAACAGGAGCTTTGGGACCAGACCTTGATAGAGAAATGCAAACGCGATGGAGCCACGCGCCAGCATGTTTATCAGCGCGCGCTGGCCCGCGGCGGCGGGTTCGACATCTGACTCGAGCCACAGCCGTAGTCTATCGAAGCTCCACGCAGTGGCCCAGCCGAGCAGCGGCCGAAACGCAAGTGCGTCGAATACCTTACCCAGAACACCGAAGCGCGTCGCGTAGTCGTAACCGGTGATGAATCGGACTCCGTCAGCGGCGGGTTCATACCTCCAGTATCCGGACCCGCTCTTGATGAGCGACTTCGGGTCGTCGGACCAGAATCGAAGCGCCGAAGTGCGTGCGCCGCTGCGATCCTCTTTGGAGGCTGTCGTCTCGCCGGCGCCTCGTATTTCCGTGCCGAATCCGATGCGCGTTTTATATTCGAACTGTTGCGGCAGAGTCGGGTCAGGCCGCTGCAGATACGTTATCTTGAAAAACCGAAGATCCCAGCGCTCGTGCAATTCGGGCGTTTGCGTATAACGCCAGATCTCGTCCAGTGGGCGCTTGATCACGATGTCAACGTAAATCTGCAAGTAACAGGCCTCACAAGTGGTCGACCCGAGCAATCGGGGTTCGAGGCTAGCCTCACGGCTCCCCGGCGTCGAAAATGGCGATATGGCATAGGCACCGAACCCGAACCGGGGGCAAGCATCAATGTAGGGAGATCAAGAATGTCTCGTCCGGTCATCGCGGCTTCGATTCTTTTCGTTTCAGCTCTGCTCGTCGCGTCGTCGGTAACGGTCGGCCGGTCCGCTCCTGGACCGGTCTATGTCCACATGAACGGCGGCAACCATTTCCTGGAACCCGTCATCGCGGTCGCTCCAGGAGAACAGATCGTCTTCGTCAGTCAAGACACTGGCGGCGCCCATACGATAGTCGGCTTCGATCCAACAACGGGCAAGCCGATGGGACCGATCAACGGGTTGGTTCAGACCGCAAAGGGCGGCGCGGTTACGACGTACGCCGTTCGCATCGGTCGAGTCGGTATTTACAACTACTACTGTTCCGTCCACGCGCTGCTCGCGAAGGTGCTTGGAAATTCGGTTCAGCCCGCAGTGCGCCCCGGAGTTGACGGTTTCAAGGGTGCCATGGCGGGCGTGGTGATCGTGACGACGGACACCGCGCTGCTCGACGACAATCCCCCGACCAGTCACGAGAAGGTCGTTGCCGGATATTTCGGCGGCTAGGCGCCGCAACGAAAGGAATTCGCAGATGACGCGTTTTGTAGTCGCTGTGATGCTTTGCGGGTGTGTGCTCTGCACACTCGGCGGATGCTCGAGAAACTCGTCGGAGACCACGTCGGCTTCCGCGACGGTAACGCCGGAGGCAACAGATACAAGCGGCGCGGTCGTCGGTGCGGATTCGATGGCGGCACCGTCATCCTCGCCGACACCGCCATGGGGCAAAATAGATTTCAGTCCGGACCTCGTGGTCGCTTTCACACCGGTCTGTGCGGCGGCGCCCGCAGGTGCTGGTCCGGACAGCGGCTACACGCTTACGTTCGGTGTGAACGACCAGGTGAGCTATGGCAAGCTGCGCATCCCCGACTATGCCGGCGCGGACGGCACGTTCAGCGAATCGGATAAAGTTCTCGCGCAGGATCCGGCGCTCGCGATCGTCTTCAAGACCGACTCTCTTCGCATCACGAAGGACAGCACGATCGACACGAGCTTAACGGAACATGGGCTCCACGGAGTAGCGCAGTTGGGAAACTTCAGCTTGGACGGCAATGCAAAGAATGCCGGCTCGATCACGTGGGAATGCACGGAGTTACAACAGTGACTGACAGCGATACATCAAAGGCGCTTGCGGAGATCATCGCGCTGCTCAAGAGCATCGATCAGGCCGTCAGGAAGATCGCCGCGGAAGTGGGCGAGCGCTGAAGATCGGTTCCTGAAACCGGTCTGAATGCGGCGTGAGCGGGCTCGGTCACGCAGGCCGCCGGCCATTACGCCGGCGAGCTATGAGATCTGCTTCTGCGCAAAGCAGGTCAGTCGAGATTGCGATCGCGGCCCTAGCGCCGCTCGACGCAGCCAGAATCACCTGGTGAACCGTCGTGACCGCGTCGCCGGCTGCATAGCAGCCGCGGACACGCGTCTGACTTTTCTTGTCGACGACGATCGCTTGAGAGCGGTCCACCTTGCAGCCTAATCGTTGGGCGATTGAACAGCATTGACGGAGCGGGGCTGGGATGAACAAGGCGTCGCACGCTACCCGCTTCCCATCTTCCAATTCCAGCGCGACCAACACCCCGTTCGTGTCGCCCACGAGCCGCTTTATCGGTCCTTCGAAGAACTTACACGCCGTCGCATCGATCCAACGGCGCTGCTTCGCAGTTAATGTGTTTGGTTCGCTCTGGCTGCAGATCGCGACTTCTTTCGTCCAGCCATACAGCTCTTGAGCGAGGTCCACTGCCTCTCGCCCCTTTCCGTAGACAGCGATCTTTCGATCGCGGAATTCCCAGCCGTCGCAGAATGGACAGACAAACACGCCGCGCCCCCAGAAGTCAGCAATATTTTCAATCGGCGGGAACGTATCCCGAACCCCGTTCGCGAGCAGGAGCCGCTTTCCGGAGAACGTTTCGCCGGATTCTAAATCCACGGAGAATCCATTTTGGATCCGCTTCGCTAGACTGACGGTCGAATTGATAAGTTCAACACTTGGATAGCGTCTAAGTTCCGCCCGGGCGATTTCTAGAAACTTCGCAGGCGGCATCCCGTCCCTGGAGATGAAGCCATGCATTTGTTCGGCTGCGGCGTTGCGCGGCCGCCCGTTATCGCAGACCAGTACTTTTCGGCGTGCACGGCCGAGCACCAGTGCGGCGCTGAGGCCGGCCGTTCCACCGCCGACGATGATGACGTCGTACAGAGCGCCGCGGACAACGTCGTTCGGAGGCGGCACCGCGGCTGAAGCTTTCACTGTCATATCGTTTTACTTGCGACAACAATATCGACGCCGCAATGGTACCCGCTTTTGCCGAGCGGCAATCAACCGGCTGCGATCGGCCCGAGCGAATGCTCCGTCTGAGTCGGGTGCGAGGTCAAAGCGCGCATGCGGAGGAAGAGTCCCGACCACTTCAGTCCTTAGGAGACAAACGCAATATGGCAATGCGCAAAGGTCGCAAGACCAAAAAGAAATCCGCGGTCAAGAAGGTCGTTCAAGCCGTCAAAAAGGCGGTGAAAAAGACTCTGGGAAAAGCAAAAAAGAAAGGCAAGAAAAAAGCCAAATAGGGCGGCGTAACGATCATGGGCGCGGGCTCCGCGCGTTTCCGCGCGTACGCCCGCTCATGCATCGCCGTTGGTGGAGCGGACCTGACGCTTTGCGGAGCGCAGGTCCGCTTTGACTTTGTTTATCGTCCGTTCGGGAAGCGGGGTGCCCACGTCGCCCATCTTCCGCTTGCCCGCAATGGCCAGAATCGCCGCCACGCAGGCCCAGACGATCGTCACGATCAGCACCGCTAACCAAAGCTGAAGCGATGAGGCTAAGAGCACGATCGTCAGCATCGTGAGGCAGAGCAGCGCGAACAATCCGGCCACGGCAGACCCGCTCAACATCCCGGCGCCTAATCCGGCATCTTTCGCCTTTTGAAGCATCTCGGCGCGCGCGGATTCTAGATCCTCTCTGATCAATATGCTGATATCGCTCCCAAGCTGTTTGAGCGATTCAGTAAACGATTCGGACTCGTGACCATCATTTTTTGCCATCGCGCCCTCCATGCGACTTCTCGCATCGTACCCGCCCGGCGGTGCGCAGAAAACGTTGAATCCGTTTGACCTTGAGGAATCGAGGGAAACCGACGACTAGATCACTTTCGAGCTCTTCGCACGCCGGAGGCAATGATGCGGGCTAAAAAGACGGCGCGAAAATCGTCGCATAAGACATCGTCTGGGCGAAAGATGGGTTCCAAACTAAAAGCCGGAGTCGAGAACACGGCAAACAAAGCCAGGCGGACCGTCAAGAAGGCCGCGCAAAATGTACATTCGAACGCAGAACGGGCGATCGAACTCGGCGCAGCGCTCATTCGCGCCGGCGAGCTCATACAGGAAGGCGCATCATTTCTCGACTCGGTGGCCGTTCGAGTGTCGGGCAGCCGCAACAGGCGGTAAACCGCAAATGGTCAGCTGAACGCAAGAGCGCCGAGGAATCAACCTCGGCGCTTTCTCTCTTCAACCATGTCCCTTTACGTGGAATTGCGTGATTGGCAGTCTCTTGACTAGAGTGCCAATTTGATTATAATCTTGTGTTGCGAGGTCTCGTGCCTCGCTGCAGCACGAAAGGAGTCTGAGACCTTGTCGAACTCGCTCTCGAAAATGAACGGTCAGGAACAAGTTGGCGGCCGCGCGATGCCGTGGACCCCGCTTCGCGATCTTCTCGGCTTCGATCCGTTCCAATCCATCCGGGCTTCGTATGGCTTCGACTATGAAGTGAGCCGAATCGAAGACGGCTATGAAGTTGAAGTGCCCGTGCCCGGATACGGCTCGGAGCAGGTTGACGTGAGCTTCAAAGACGGCGTTCTCAACGTGGCCGGCAAGAACGAACGGCATTCATTCACCCGATCCTTTACGATTCCGGAAGATGTTGATGCCGACGGCATCGCCGCGCGCGTCAAGGACGGAATGCTCGTTCTGACCCTCAAGCGACTGCCGGAAGCCGAACCGAAGAAAATTCGCGTCCACTGAAGTCGGTGTCGGGATCGCGATGCCATACATCGCGATGCGCGGCGATAAAGCGGCTTGCGTTGCGGCGCTGCCATGGGTTCGCGTGATCGGAATGACCCGGAGAAACTTCGGAGCCGTTCTGATGCGCCGTGACCGGGCCGAAGAAGCGAAACCCGCGATTGCTTTTGGCGACGCGGGTTTCCGGGTTGAATCTTGGCTCCCCGACCTGGACTCGAACCAGGGACATTCTGATTAACAGTCAGACGCTCTACCAGCTGAGCTATCGGGGACCACAGGTGGCGAAGCGCTATTTTATCAGTTTTTCGACGACAACCCTTCCGTTAGCCGCTCCTTGACGGCAGGCCACTCGGTGTCGATGATCGAGAAATAGACCGTGTCTCGAACGCGGCCGCTGTCCGTGATCAGATGCTTGCGGAACGTCCCTTCTTCTTTCGCGCCGATCCGAGCGATGGCGGTGCGCGATTTGTGGTTGAGCGCATCGGTCTTCAACTCGACGCGAAGCGCCCCGAGCGTCTCGAAAGCGTGGGTCAAGAGCATCAGCTTCGCTTCGGTGTTGCTCCGGCCGCGCTGATACGCGGCGGTCAGCCATGTGCAC
Source organism: Candidatus Eremiobacteraceae bacterium (assembly GCA_035295225.1). Taxonomy (NCBI): domain Bacteria; kingdom Bacillati; phylum Vulcanimicrobiota; class Vulcanimicrobiia; order Candidatus Eremiobacterales; family Candidatus Eremiobacteraceae; species Candidatus Eremiobacteraceae bacterium. Next base: position 21,298 of record DATGJI010000040.1, read on the forward strand.
CCGATCTCAAGGCGGCGATTGGATCGATCGATGTTCATATAGCGCGTGGAGCCGATGACATCGCCCGTCGGGTGAGCGACGATCGCGAACGGCACCGAAGTGCCCTGGCGTTGCTCGTCGAGCGCGCGATCGACGTACGCGCGCATATCGTCGGCGTTTTTCACGTTAGTGGGGATCCAACGCCACAACTCCGGATCGAGTCCCACGCGAACGAGACCTGGCAGATGATTCATCGTGAGCGGCTCGAGTCGGACCGCCGAGCCTTGCAACGTCACCGGTTGGACATCCATACGTATGGATGATATTCGATACGGTCAATAGAGACACGCTGCGCGCCGATTCAGATGACCTCAGGCAGAGCGCGCCATGCGCAACGCGAGCGATCGTGCTTGACGAATGCAGTCCGGAACGGAAAGCCCATGCAAGAAATTGCCGCAGACGGCGAGTCCGGGCACGTGCGCGGCGGCATCCTCAATCGCCTGAACACGCCGATCGTGGCCAAGCGTGTATTGCGGTATTCCGGCATCCCAGCGGAAACCAGCGACGACGCGCGGTTTCGTGGGCGCGATCTGCATCACCCGTCCTAGATCGTCGTGAGCGATCGCCGCAATCGCCTCATCGGAGGACGAGAGGATCGAGGCATCGCGGGCGCCGCCCAGAAACGCGGTCACGAGCACATCGTCGGGGCCGCTTCGGCCGGGAAAAACGATGGAATTCCACACTGCGCCGAGCAATCGAACGGGCGCGAGCCGCATCGCGAGAAATCCGAAGCCGTCGAGTGGCACGCCGATCGCCGCACGTGGATACGCGAGCGCGACCTGCGCGATCGGCACACCGGGTATCTCGCTGACGGCGCGTGCGGATGAAGGCGCAATAGGATCCAGAAGCCGGGCAGCCGCGGCGACCGGCACGGCAAGGACCACTTTTTTCGAACGCACGGTTGCGGGCGTCGGCCCGCCGATCGAGAGCGTGAAGCCCGCATCATCGCGTGAGATGCAGTCCACGGGGCTTTGCGTTCTCATCGCGTCGCCGAGCGAGGCGGCAAGCGATTCGATCAGCACGGCGTTGCCTCGTTCGAAACTTACCGTGGCTGGTCTGGCGGCCGACGACCGTCGCCGCCGAGCTGCGCGCAAGACACTGCCGTGCTCGCGTTCCATCGCTTCCAGAACCGGAAACGCGGCGCGCACGGAGATCTCATCCGGGTCGCCCGCGCATAATCCCGCCACGTACGGTCCCACCGCGGCGTCAACGATTTCGCGGCAAGTCCGCCGCGTCACGAATGCGCCGACCGTCTCGTCTTCTGTGCTCGTGCGCGCTGGTACGGCCGGCTCGCGCAGCAATCGCCACTTGGCCTGCATAGAAAGCAACGGTGTGGAAAGCAGCGCGAGCGGCGACATCGGCAGCGCGACTAGGCCTTGCGCCGTGGCGATATAGCGCTTCTTCGCGGACGCCGACGCAGTGACCAACTTCGACGTGAGGCCGAGTGCCCGGCAAAGATCGGTCAGCGGCTGCGACGCGAGCAGACTCTGCGGGCCACCCTCGGCGACGAATCCGTCGCGCCGGATCGTTCGAATGCAGCCGCCCGGTTCGCTCTCCGCTTCGAATACTGCCGCGCGCACGCCCATCGCCCGGCACTCAAACGCGCACGTGAGGCCGGAGATGCCGGCGCCGACGATCGCGATGTCCAGCGGTTCAGCGTCTAGATTCACGCTGTCGCGCCGGCCGGCGCCTGGTGCTCGCGTTCCAGCGTCTTCTCGGTCAGATCGGCGAGGCAACGGATGTAGTCAGGATGGCATTTCACGGCGCACGCGCGCCGGAATTCTGCGACGCCGCACTCTCGGGCCACCGCGGCGTACTGGATATCGATCTCGTTGAGCGTCTCGACGTGCTCGCTCACAAACGCGATCGGCACGACGCAGATCGCCTTGGCGCCCGCGCGCCCGAGCTCTTGGATCAGTCCATCGGTCGACGGTGAAAGCCACTTGTCCGGCCCGAGCCTGCTCTGAAACGCGAGGTGCGCCGGTCCCGGATGTGCGAGCGATGCGGTCGCCTTCGCCATCGTGCGTTTGATCTGGTCCAGATACGGGTCGCCGCGTTCGATATACTTGAGCGGCAATCCATGCGCGGAGAACACGAGATGCACGTCGGCTGCAGGCGCGACAAAGCCAGCGAGCGCGCGGCGCGTCACGTCGACGAGCGCAGCGATGTAGGAAGGTTCTTCGCAATACTCTTCGATCACACGCAGCCGGTACGGTGCGTGCAGCTCCGCCGTCACGCGCCGGAACTCGTTCAAACTCGAGCGCGTGGTGCTGTACGAATACTGCGGATACAGCGGCAGAAAGACCAAATCCGTCACGCCGTCAGCGACGGCCTGTCGCACGGCGACGTCCGAGAACGGATGCCAATTTCGCATCGCGACATAGACAGGCATTTCGCTCCCGCGCCTCCGGAGTTCGGCGCGCAGCGCGTCGGCCTGCGCATCGGTCTGTGCGCGCAACGGCGAGCCGCCGCCGATCGAGGCATACAGCCGTTGCGAATAGCGGTATCGCCACGACGCGATCGCCCATGCGAGCGGCTTCACGAGGAATGAAGGCACGGGGATATTGTCCGGGATCAGATCTACGAAGAAGTTATAGAGGAATGCACGGACGTCGGCGAGCGTCTCCGGACCGCCCAGCTGCGCGAGCACGACTGCGGGCGTGGGCCGACCGAAAGTCGGCCCCTTCATAGCGATTGCTCGGTGGCGACTTGGGGAGCAGCGATGAATGCTTGCGCGCAGGCGATCGACGTTTGCGGCAAGACGCCGTGTCCGAGATTGAGGATGTGGCCGATCGGGCCGGCCGCTTTCATCGCGGCGCGCGCATGGCGCGTCACGGCCTCGGGCGTGGAAAGCAACACCGTCGGGTCGACGTTGCCTTGCAGGGCGACGCCGGCGCCGAGGCGTTCACGAGCGTGCCTTAGATCGAGGCGCCAGTCGATGCTCAAGACGTCGGCGCCGGCCCGCGCAAGGGAATCCAACTTTCCCGCGCAGCCGTTCACGAACAAGATCGACGGCGCGCCGGCACGCCGGATTCGCGCGAGCACGGCGGCATGGTACGGTGCTGCGAAAAGATCGAATGCATCGGGCGCGAGTTCTCCGGCCCACGTGTCGAAGACTTGAACGACCTGCGCACCCGCTTCGACTTGCGCGGCGGCGTACGCCGAGACGGTCTCAGCCAGCTTCGCCAGGAGCGCGTGCACGACCGCAGGCTCTGCATAGATCAAGCGCTTTGTCTCGGCGAACGACCTGGAACCGCCGCCCTCGATCAAGTACGATGCAAGCGTGAACGGCCCGCCGACAAACCCCACAAGCGCCGCCCGGTCGGCAAGCGCTCTCCGGACGAGGCGCAGCGCATCGAGCACGAACGACATGCTTGCCGGCTCGGGCACACGCAGCCGGTCTACGTCGGATAGTGTCCGGATCGGAGTTTTGATCGTCGGTCCGCCGTCGCCGAATTCCACCGAAGCGCCCATCGCTTCGAGCGGCACGAGGATATCGGAGAAGATCACACAGCCGTCCATACCAAATCGATCGATCGGTTGGAGCGTGACCTCCGCCGCGAGCTTCGGAGTCTTGCAGAGCGTGAGAAAATCGACATTCGCGCGCACTGCGCGATATTCCGGAAGATAACGCCCGGCCTGGCGCATCATCCAAACCGGCGTCTTGTCGACCGGCCGGCTCCCGCACGCAGCGAGAAAGCGCTCCGACCCGTTCAAATGGACAAAACCGCGCCGACCGGCGCTATTTGAGGACCGGCAGCGGGAACTTCTCGTCGTCGAGCTTGATCCCAGCGGCATCGCGCAACGACGCTGCCATGTCCAGCCGTTCCCACGGCAGATCCAGCTCTGGCCGGCCGAAGTGTCCGTACGCGGCCGTCTGCCGGTAGATGGGCCGGCGCAGATTGAGGCGTTGGATGATGGCGCCCGGACGGAGGTCGAAGTGACTCGATATCAGTTCCGCGATCTTCGACTCGTCGATTCGGTTCGTGCCGAAGCACTCCACCATGACGGAGACCGGTTTCGCAACGCCGATCGCGTACGCGACTTGGATCTCGCAGCGATCCGCAAGGCCGGCGGCCACCACGTTCTTCGCGACGTAGCGCGCCGCATAGGCGGCTGAACGGTCGACTTTTGTCGGATCCTTGCCGGAGAAAGCGCCGCCGCCATGGCGCGCCATGCCGCCATACGTGTCGGCGATGATCTTGCGGCCGGTCAGCCCAGCGTCGCCGAGCGGTCCGCCGATGACGAAGCGGCCAGTGGGATTGATGTAGATGTTGGTCTTTTCGTCGATGCCTAAATAACCGTCGACCGCCGGACGCAACACATGCTTCAAGACGTTGTCGTGGATCACGCCATGGTCGTACCCGTGCGCGTGCTGCGTTGAGACCACGAGCGTGTCGATGCGCACCGGTTTGTGTCCGTCGTATTCGATCGTGACCTGCGCCTTGCCGTCCGGACGCAAGAAGTCGACCACTTCGTTCTTGCGCGCGGCCGCCAGCGTGTGCGTGATGCGGTGCGCCAGCACGATCGGCAACGGCATGAGTTCCTTGGTCTCGCGGCACGCGAAACCGAACATCATACCTTGGTCGCCGGCCCCGACGGCGGACATCGCTTCGGCGGAGCCTTCCTTTACCTCGAGCGCGCGGTCGACGCCGAGCGCGATGTCAGGCGACTGCTCGTCGATAGAGACGGAGATGCCGCAGGTGTCGGCATCGAATCCGAATGCGGAGTCGGTATAGCCGATCGAACGGACGGTATCGCGTACGAGCTTGGGGATATCGACGTAGCACGACGTGGATATCTCCCCGGCGACGTGCACTTGGCCGGTGATGACGAACGTCTCACATGCCACGCGGCCGTTGGGATCTTCGCGAAGCACGGCGTCAAGCACGGCATCCGAGATCTGGTCGGCGATTTTGTCGGGATGCCCCTCAGTGACGCTCTCCGATGTGAATAACCGCTTGTAAGCCATCTCAGGTTCCTTCGTTCCACGAATCAAGATATTTTTGCTGCTCTGGACTTAGCACGTCGATCGTCACACCGAGCGCCGCGAGCTTGAGCCGGGCGACTTCTTCATCGATCTCTTTCGGCACGCTGAAGACGGACGCTTTTAGCGTGCCGCGCCGCTTGACGACGTATTCGGCGGCGAGCGCTTGGTTTGCGAACGACATGTCCATCACGGCCGCCGGATGCCCTTCCGCTGCAGCGAGGTTGATCAAACGACCTTCGCCGAGCAGACAGATCGTGCGGCCGTCGCCGAGCTTGTATTCCTCCACGAAATCGCGCGGCCGCGTTTTTTCGCCTTCGGCAAGCCGTTCGAGCGCTTCGATATCCACCTCGACGTTGAAGTGGCCGCTGTTAGCGACGAAAGCGCCGGTCTTCATCGCGAGGAAATGCTCCTCGCGCAGCACGCCCGTATTACCCGTGACCGTGATGAAGATGTCGCCGCGCGACGCCGCCTCGCGCATGGTCATCACCGAATAGCCGTCCATCGCCGCTTCGAGCGCTTTGGTGGGATCGATCTCCGTGACCACGACTTGTGCGCCCATTCCGCGCGCGCGCTGCGCGATGCCGCGCCCGCACCAGCCGTAGCCGGCTACGACGATGACTTTACCCGCGAGCAGCACGTTGGTGGCGCGCACGATGCCGTCAAGCGTTGACTGGCCCGTGCCGTAGCGATTGTCGAAAAGGTGTTTGGTGAGCGCGTCGTTGACCGCGACGATCGGATATTTCAACACGCCGTCGCGCTCCATGCTGCGCAGGCGGATGACGCCGGTCGTCGTCTCCTCGGTCCCGCCGATGATGTCGCCCATTTTGGCGGGGTGTTTGGTGAGGATCGTCGTCACGAGGTCGCAGCCGTCGTCCATCGTGAATTGCGGACTGGTCGCGATGACGGCTTCGATGTGACTGTAATAACGCGCGTTGTCCTCGCCCTTGACGGCGAAAACTTTGCAGCCGTGATCGGCGACGAGCGCCGCCGCGACGTCGTCCTGCGTGGAGAGCGGATTGCTCGCGCAGAGGGCCACTTCGGCCCCTCCCGCGCGCAGCGCGATCATCAGGTTTGCCGTCTCGGTGGTCACGTGCAAACACGCGCCGAGACGAATCCCCGCGAACGGTTTCTCCTTGGCGAAGCGCTCGCGCACCGCGGCGAGAACCGGCATGCTCTGCTCGGCCCACGCGATGCGCCGGCGGCCTGAAGGAGCCAGCCCAGGATCGCGGATGTCGCAGGCTGCCGCGGCCAAGCCTTCATGCGTGGTCGACAAAGGACGAACCCTCCGGGTGAAAATGCGGAATAGCGGGTAAAATGCTTGCAACGTTCTTGTCTGTCCCGAGCCTGGAATCCTCGACGTTTCTTTCCGAAAGGAGCCACGGGCATGCGCAAGCCCTTACTGAATCTCGCCTCGATGGCACTCGCGATCGCCGCATCGTTCCTCATCACCGTGCAGCCGGTCAACGCGGCCGTGACGGTCGTTGTGAATGGCACGACGATCGCATTCGATCAGCCGCCGATCGAACGGTCGGGCAGGGTATTCGTACCTCTCCG
>DATGJI010000041.1 GCA_035295225.1 Candidatus Eremiobacteraceae bacterium
CCGGCCGGCGCCCTCACTGTTGAAGGCCTCGACGTGACGCGAGTGACCGGGCCCGGATCCGGACTCCACTACGAGTGCACGTTTGGTCTCATGAACGCGAGCGGATCGAAGGTCACGGTGGACAGTTTCACGATCGCGCCGCCGAAGGGAGCAGTCGCGCAGATGGTCGTGCCCGTCACGCTCGCATCGCGCACGACATCGTCGTTGATGACGTTCGTGATCCCGTTCGACGGCAAATCGCTGCCCGCCGGAAAATACACCGTCACCGCGATATCGGGCGGCACTGGGATCGCACAGGCTTCGGCCGATCTGCTGTAATCCATAGGAAATCGAATACTTCATGCCGCGCCAACGCGACACGCTGGAACTAGACGTTCTTTTCGTCGGCGCGGGACCGGCAAGTCTTGGCGGCGCGATCAGGCTCGCGCAATTGTACGCCGAGCATAACGCCGCCGTCAAAGCCGGTACTCGTCCGGGGCCCGAACTGAGCGCCGAGAACATCATGGTGGTGGACAAGGCGGCCGCGATCGGCGATCACGGCATCTCGGGTGCAGTGCTCGATCCGCGCAGCATGCGTGAACTCTTCGGTGATTTTTTGTCAGCCGGTTGTCCGCTCGAGGGTCCGGTCACAAGCGAGTCCTTCTGGCTCCTGACCAAAGGCGGACGCATTCAAGCGCCGGTCATGCCGCCTGGCATGGACAATCACGGCAACTACGTCGCCAGCCTGAATAAGCTTGTGAAGTGGATGGCGGAGAAGGCCGAAGCACTCGGCGTGCAGGTCTTTCCGGAATTCCCCGGTCAGGAGTTGCTCTTCGAGGGCGACAAGGTCGTCGGCGTGCGCATCGGCGACAAGGGTGTCGACAAGAATGGCAACCCGAAACCGAATTTCGAGCCCGGCCCAGACCTGATGGCGAAAGTCACTGTGTTAGGTGAGGGCCCGCGTGGCACGCTTGCCAAGCAGCTCGCGCGGAAGATCGACATTGTGGCGGACAAGAATCCGCAGACATACGCCATTGGAATCAAAGAGCTGTGGCAGATGCCGGCCGGCTCGACGCCGCCCGGTCAGGTCATTCACACCGCGGGTTTTCCGTTGGACAACTCGACGTTCGGCGGCGGATTCATCTATTCGATGGCCGGCGATATTTGGGATATCGGGCTCGTCGTGGGGCTCGACTATCGAAATCCGCGCTTGGAACCTCACGCGAACTTCCAGGCGATGAAGACCCACCCGAATATCGCTAAACTCCTATCGGGCGGAACGATGATCCGCTACGGCGCGAAGGCCATCCCCGAAGGCGGCTGGTGGGCGATGCCGAGGCCGTTCGTCGATGGTGCGCTGCTCGTCGGCGACACCGCGGGCATGCTGAATCCCATGCGGCTGAAAGGCGTGCATACCGCGATCAAGTCTGGAATGCTCGCCGCCGAGACGATCTACGACGCGCTCGGCGCAGGCGATACATCGGTCGCGACGCTCTCAGCCTACCAGACGAAGATCGAAGGGTCTTGGCTTCGCTCGGAGCTTTACGCTGCGCGCAATTTCCACCAGGGCTTTAAACACGGCTTGTTCGCCGGGATGGCGAACGTCGGGTTCGGCTCGATCACGCGCGGGCGTGGGTTCGGCGTCATCGATCGACTTTCAAACGAGCCGGGTCACGAGCGGATGGAAAAGCTCACCGACTATTTCGGCCGCAACGTACCGGGATTGGCCGCGCCGAAGTACGACGGCAAGCTCACGTTTTCCAAACTCGACGACGTTTTTCGAAGCGGCACCACGCACGAAGAGAATGCGCCGTGCCATCTTCACGTGGCCGACACCGATGTGTGTGCGAGCCGCTGCGCCTCCGAGTACGGCAACCCGTGTCAGTTCTTCTGCCCGGCGGCGGTCTACGAAATGGTACCGGCGGCGGTCGACGCACACAAGATTGAAAAGGATGGCTTTGCAGACAGCGGCAAACGCTTGCAGATCAATTTCGCGAACTGCGTGCACTGCAAGACCTGCGACATCATGGATCCGTATCAGATCATCGATTGGGTGCCGCCGGAAGGCGGCGGCGGCCCCGTCTATACCGGGATGTAAACGAACGCACATCCGGCTAACCTCTTTGAAGGGGCCGACGCCAGTCGGCCCTAGCAAACGCAACGTGGGCCGACTGGCGTCGGCCCCTTCATTGCGGTCCGTTCCGGTTTGTTCGATCGGTTATTGCTGCGCGAAGGTCTGTTCGAAGAGCGCATTGACCCAGCCGAAGCGCTCGCGCGTGAACCGGCGCGGATCGTTGACATCGAACGATTCATGCAGCGCCCCATCGCCCGCTTCCGAGTCCGCGAGCTCGCGGAGAACTCGCCCGCGTTCCGGACTGCTCGCCGCGGTGCGATATTGCACGACGAGGCTCATCGGCCAGACGAAATTGACCGGCGTGTGTGGGCTGCCCACGCCTGAGGCGTAGCGTCCGCGGTAGTAATACGGATTCGCTGGGCTAAGAACGAACGCGCGCGTATTCTTGTACGCGCGCTGATCGTATGCATAACCCAGTAGGGGGAGCGACAGCAGGCTCGGCACGTTGGCGTCGTCCATGAACTTCGCGTGGCCCAGGCCGTCGATCTCGTAGGCGTAGATATGGCCGCGCGCCGTCGGCAGGATGGCGAGCCGCGAAATCGCTGATTCGACGCGCTGCGCCATCGTGAGCGCTTGGTGCGCATCGGCTTCATCGCCGTAGCGTCGTTCGAAGATCGCCGCCATCTCGCGCAGCGTGACCGCCGCGAATGCATTCTCCGGGATGTTATAGTTGAACGCGACCGGGTCGTCGGACGGACGATAGGCGCTCCAGATCAAGCCGGTGCCGCTCGCCGCCGGGTGTTCGTTCCGATGGTACGTCGAGCGATCCGCATGGCTCTGCTCGTCGCTGATCGTCGCGAGTATGCGGCGGAGTTCGTTCTCGAACCCGGCGTCGTAGATCGACGTATCACCGGTCTGTTCGACATAGCGCTCGGCGAGCTTGACGGGGTAGCTGAGCGAGTCCAATTCGAACTTTCGCTCTGCCACGACGTAGTCCGCGCGGAACGCATTGGCGTACGGATCGGAGCGGATCATGCGCTCCTGACGCAAGATGACGCCGCGCACGAGTGCGCGATCGCGGCTGCTGTTGAGCGCCATCGCCTGGACGCTCGAGTCGCGCAACCACATGGCATCGATGTCGCCTGTGCTCACGTACGTTGTGCCGTCGGGCTGGTGGAAAAAGCAGGCGGCGTTCACTTCGGCCGCGCGGTGATAGCGCTGGGCGATCGTGGATGACTGCGCAGCGACAGCCGAGAGCAATATAGCTCCGATGATCGCCGTGACGTGTACGCGCATCTTCACCCTAGCTGCCTGCGGCGCCGCAGAGTGCGGCGGCCACTACAACAGGTTTCGGTCGTTGGACCCGCGACGCGCATAGATTGTTACCGCGGCCACGGTTCGACGAGGGGCGCCTCGTCGACGAGCCCGATATGAGCGATGTTGGCCCCGGGGTAGGCCAAAACGCCGTCCTCGAGGCCGATGATCCACGAATCTTCCGTGGCTCTGATCACGCCGTCGCCGATCGGACGCCCCCAGATGTCGCGAATCCCGGCCACGACGCCGCCCGAGCGGACGTAGTCGCCCGGCGCAACTCTATAGTCCAATATGCCGGCTTGACTGGAATACGGTCCGTCATCCCGGCGTCGCGTTCGTCCGTCGGGCGGCATCGGCAATGCCGGCATCGCCTCATTCGGACCATCGAGCATCTCAGCCCACCGGAGGACGTTGCGCAATCCGATCACGGCGGCGGCCACATTGGTCTCGTCGCTAATGGTATGACTGCCGAGCTCGACGGTGAAAGCGGGCCGACGCAATTCTTGAAGCGCGGCGCCCGTCGTGGAGCGGTGCAGTTCCTTGCCGACGTACTGCACGGCAGAATATTCGGCGACCGCAGCAAAGCCGAACGCCTTTACCATCGCGTCGAGCCGGGCGGACAGGGCTTCGGCCGCGGGTTTCTCCGATTCGTGGCGGTACAGCACGCGATCGCGAATGCTGAATGGGATCGAGAGGATCGATGCGCAATGCAAGTCGATATAGAAGTCGGCGCTTTCCTTCATGACTTCGAAGAGCCGCGCCGATTGCCGTTCGTAGACTGTCGGCTCGCGCAGCCGGTCATCGTCTTTGCGCAGACCGGGAAACGTGCGGTTCGGATCCCGATCGTCGTAATACGGATGCCGGCGGCGCGTACGCAATCCTGCGGGGTTGAGACTTGGAATGACCACGAGCGTGCCGCGCAAGTGATCGACGATAGGCGAGTCGAGCAGCCGGTGCAGCACTGCGATTCCCGCGACTTCGTCGCCGTGGATATTCGCCGTCAACCAGAAGACAGGGCCGCTCTCACGGCCCTGCGCGATGATCACAGCGAGTTGGTCGGCGCCCCCGGTAGGAAGAGGCACGCCGTCGAACGTGCCATACGAAATCGCTCCGGGAGCGGCGGAGCATGTGCCGACCGACAGTGCTTTCAAACGCACGCAAACGCAGTTCGCGCGCCCGCCCACCTGACCTCCAACCGCGTCCGAAAATAATTGTAGGGCGCGCCTTTATGGCGCGCCGAAAATAATTGTAGGGCGCGCCTTTATGGCGCGCCGAAACAAATGTATCGCGCGCCGGCGGACCATAAAGGTCCGCCCCACACGATCTCACACGGCGGACCATAAAGGTCCGCCCCACACGATGTAAAGGTCCGCCCCACACGAGCTCACGGCGGACCATAAAGGTCCGCCCCACATGATATTGGTCCGCCCTACACGATTTCGATGAGGTCGGCTGCGAACTGGTTGAGCAGCGAAAGGTCTTGGCCCCAAATCTGGCGCGCGTCGTTCGAGTGGGCCGCCAGCGCGTGCGGCGTATCGTCCTTTGCAACAAACGGCACCGCGGCCACGCATCGGATCCCAAAGCTTCGGGCCCGTTCGCGCCAGGGAGCGAACGACGCGTCGTGCACTTTGGCGATTGCCGGTTCGCGGCGGCGGATCGCTCGGCCGACCGGGCCGCCGCCTTCCTGGCGGTCGTCCCAACGCATCGGCAGTCCCTTGAGGTAGTCGATCGCCTCCCCTGCAGCCCCCACGACGGAAACGCTGCCGTCGGGCTCGCCGCGGCCGATCCAGACGAGCGAATAGCCGCGAGCCCGTGCTATGACCCCGCAGCATTCGTGCAGCAGATCATCGCGTTCGCTGTTCGAGTCGAGGGCGCGGCCAAATTCGGCGAGCGCCTCGTCGCGACGCAAGTCGTCGATGCGCAAGGGCATTCGCCGTTCGATGTGGCTCAGTTTCCCAACCATTTGATGACGGCGACCTGCTCGTCATCGATTTCGATGCTCACGGCACCGGACGGGAAACGCAGATTGGTAGGCCCGTTCGTCTTCAGGCGGACATGCAGCATCGACCGCTCCACGCGCTCGCCCTGGCGCGAGGTCTCGCGCAGCAGCAGCGTGCCGGAGCCGTCGACTCCCAGGTAATCATAGACAACGCTCTCGATAAAAGGTATGGGCGCGCGCGCGCCGGTCGTGTCGAATTCACGAGCGGAATCGCGATCTTGCTGCATCTTGATGTCGATATGGACTTCAGCGAACAACCGGTCGCCGATGGTCGCCCTGTGCGCCCCATTCTTAGGAAAAGCGAGCGTCGGCTCCCAACGCGATCGCCCTGCGCCGGCCGATGAATCGGCGAGCAGCGGTTCTGTGGTCCAGCGCCTCGATCTCGGCATAGTCGTCATCCTGTCAACGGCAATGCTGCGAAGCTCTTCGGTACGCGATACCGTCACGCGTACACGCTCCCCAATTCGTCATCGGCAATTTTCGCGTGAAATCGCGCGGTTGTCGGCCGGGACGTCGATATTTTAGGGGCCCGTCAGCCGTTCCACCACGCGCGCCCCGCAGGAGCGTTCGTAGAATTCGGTAGGCCCGACCGCGGGTATGATCGCATACGAAAAGCCGAGAGACCGCAACGAACAAAGCGCGTGCCGCGCGAGCGCGCCGCCGACTCCCCTGCCGCGCGCGCTCTTTTGTACGCCAAGCGGTCCGAAAATCCCGACATCGGTTCGCTCGAACCAATTGGTCAACCACCACCATCGGAAGAAGCGCTGATCGAAGGCGCAAAATCCAACCGGCGCGCCCTCGATGCAGGCAAACCAATTCCAGCCGGCGCCGGCCTCCGAAGCCCAGCTGCCGCCGAACGTCGATTCGATGAAGTCGCGTTCCGCCTCGGAGACTCCATGCCGCTTCTCCAATGCGATGCCCGCGGGCGCTTTGCGAATTTCTGCATCGTCTTGAAATTCCGGCCGCGTGAGATCGACCAGCATGTTGACGATCACGTTTCGTTGCTCGATTTCTTGCGCGCATGATTTGTCATGGAGAATTACTGACGATTGGCGGCTCGCGCGAGGTCGGCCCTATTCGTCGCGGGAAGTCGCCGTGATTCGTCTGTTGCTGGAGTCCCACCCTTGTCGCAACGCCCAGGCTCATCCGACGTCGGCATCGTAGGCCGGACGTTCGCCGCGCTTCGCCATCGCAGCTATCGCCTGTATTTCGCGGGCATGGCCGTCTCGCTGATCGGCTCCTGGATGCAGACGGTGTCGGCGGGTTGGCTCGTGTTGCGCGTGACGTCGTCGCCGTTCTTGCTCGGCGTCATCACCGCGATTGAATGGCTGCCGTCGCTCTTCTTCTCTCTTTTGGCGGGCGCGCTCGCCGATCGCGTCGACAAGCGGCGTTTTGCGATGATCACGCAGGGCCTGCTCGCAGTGCAGGCCCTCCTTCTCGGCTTGCTCGTGTTAGGCCACGCCGCCTCATTCTGGCCGATCTTCGGGCTCGCTCTCTTCGCCGGCCTGGTCAGCGCGTTTGATCTGCCCGTGCGGCAATCGCTGCTCTTCGATCTTGTCGGCGCCGGCGATATTATCAACGCCACCGCGTTGAACTCTGTGATTTTCAACGTCGCGCGGATCGTCGGTCCGACGATCGCGGCGATCATCATCGAGCGCAGTGGTGAAGCCGCCAATTTCTTCACAAATGCTCTCTCGTATCTTTTCGTCGTGTGGGCGCTTGCAGCGATCCGCACGAGCAAGCGCGCGGAGGAAGCACGCGCCGCGCGCGTGCACGAGCCGCTCGTGCATCAAGTCCGGGCGGGTTTGCGCTACGTCGTCGAGCATCCGTTGCTTGCGCGGATGTTCCTCTGTCTGCTTGCGATCAGCGTCTTCGGGTACAATTACGTCCTGCTCATGCCCGTGTTCGCCAAGTACGTGCTGCACGGCGGCGCGCACGCGCTCGGTGTGCTGCTCACGTGTCTCGGCGTTGGAGCCTTGCTGGGATCGTTGACCATGGCAGGCAGGGCGCGCACGAGCATCCGTTCGCTCATCATCGCCGGCTTCGTCTATCCCCTTTCGCTCATCGCCTTTGCCGAAACGCGAAGTCTTGTGGCCGCCGCGTTTGCCGTCGCCTTGCTTGGCTTGTGCATGGTGCAGTTCGCCGTCCGGTTTTCGTCGCTCTTGCAGACCGAGGCGAACGCCGCCGTACGCGGCCGCGTGCTCGGGCTCTACAACACCGTGCTCGTCGGTCTAGCACCGCTCGGCGCGCTTCAGGCTGGGGCCATCGCACAAGCATTTGGCGCGGGAACCGCACTCGCCGCCGGCGCGGTCGTCTGCCTTGCAGCGATCGCGATCGCGATCGCGTGGCCGCAGGCCAAGCCGATCATCGCAACGGATCAACTCTATAGGACGGCTCGCGTCGAGGAGATCACGGTCGATGTTTCGTGATCGACCGGCGATTAGGGAACGCGGACCACTCGGCCGGGCAGGCCGTTCTCTCCGATCGTGACCACGCGCGCGCCGTCCGCGTGCAGCTCGTCCTGGCCGAACTGTTTACCGTGCGGCTTGAACTGGAAGAACGTCGAAGGCGCGCTCGCATAGACGGTCTGACCGCGACGTTCTTCAAACTCCTGATGCACGTGCCCGAACAGAACAAGTCTCACATTCGGCGATGTGTCCAAGACGGCGAGCAGCGCGGGCGCATCGGATATCGTCATCGTGTCAAGCCATTCGGAGCCGACCGGCAGCGGATTGTGGTGCACTGCGACCACCGTCGGCATCTGGCCGTCTCGCGCGAGTTGGGCGCGCAGCCATTCGCGCTGTTCGTTTCCGATGCAGCCGCCGTCTTCGCCCGCGACCGAGCTGTCCAGCAGGATGAAGCGCCAACCGCATGCGTCAAAGGTCTGCGTGAACTTTTCAAATTGCGCGAGCGCGCGATCGGCGAGCAGGCGCGCCATAAATGGCGCGTCATCGTGGTTGCCCGGCAGATAATACGCTTTTGGGGAGAGCTGTGAGATTTTTTCGTGGAGCCGCTCGTACGAAGCAGGCGTGCCGTCAGCTGAACAATCGCCGGTGACGAGGACGAACTCCGGATCCGGCGCGACCTCACGCAGGCGTTGCACGACTGCATCGAGGTGTGGATCAGGAGCGACGTTCCAGAGGCGAGCGCCCGGGTCGGCGAAGAGATGCGTGTCGGATATCTGGATGAAATACGGTTTGTGTTCCACTTTAGGCTCCGAATCCGCGAGCCGGCGAGTCCATTCCTCTCCACGCCGACCGCGCCGAATCCGACAACGCCGCGAAGGCCCGGCGAGGCCTTTTCACCATCGCGCGGCGAATGGAGAGGTCCATGGCAATCGCGCTACCCACCGACGACGGCACCGTCGCCCGCGAGATCACCCCAGAACTGCAAGCGATGCAGCGCCGCATACGCGCACTCGCCGCAGAGAAGAACGCGGTCGTGCTCGCGCATATCTATCAGCGCGGCGAAGTACAAGCGGTGGCCGACTTCATCGGCGATTCCCTGAATCTCAGCCGTGAGGCCGCAAGCACCAAGGCCGACATCATCGTCTTCTGCGGCGTGCATTTCATGGCCGAAACGGCGAAGCTGCTCAGTCCGAACAAGCTGGTCTTGCTGCCGGACATGAAGGCCGGCTGCGGTATGGCTGACATGATCACCGGTGACCAGGCGCGCGAGTTCAAAGCGGCCCATCCGGGCCGGCCGCTCGTCAGCTACGTCAACACTTTTGCCGAAGTGAAAGCCGAGTCGGATATCTGCTGCACCTCCACGAACGCCGCGCGTGTCGTCCAATCTTTGCCCGATCGCGAAGTGCTCTTCGCGCCGGACCGATTCTTGGCGGCCTGGGTTCAAAAGCACACACCGGACAAGAAGATCATCGCGTTTAACGGCTATTGCCCCACGCACTTCGTCATCAAACCGTCTATGGTCGAAGCGCGCAAGAAGTTGTCTCCCGACGCGCTCGTGCTCGCCCATCCGGAGTGTTCGCCCGAGGTGCTCGAGATGGCCGACTTCGTCGGGAGCACGCAAGGCCTCATGGACTACGCCGGCAAGAGCGATCGGCGCGAGTTCATCATCCTGACCGAATCCGGTCTACTGCTGCGGCTGCGAGAGCTTTACCCGGAGAAACGATTCGTCTCGATCGCGCCATGCCCGCACTGCCCGTACATGAAGTTCGTCGAGCTCGAAAAAGTGCTGGCATGTCTTGAAAACGAGAGCAATCCGATCGAGATCCCCACAGCCATCATGCTGCGCGCACGCACGAGCATCGAACGCATGATGGCCGTCGTCTGAAGCTGCACGGATGATCCGCACCGACGTGCTCGTGATCGGATCCGGCGCGGCGGGTCTCTTGTTCGCGTTGCATTGCGCAGCCCAAGGCAAGTCGGTGGTGCTCGCGACCAAGGCCACGGCCGGCGAATCGAATTCGGCATGGGCGCAGGGCGGCGTCGCGGCGGCGCTCGATCTTGAGGAAGACTCCCCGACCGCGCATCTTTCCGACACGCTCGCGGCGGGAGCGGGACTTTGCGACGAGGCGGCGGCCGCGATCGTCGCCGCGGAAGCGCCCCAGCGCGTTGAAGAACTCGTGCGTCTCGGCGTCGCATTTGACTTTGGCGGATCGGGCGCACTCGACCTCACGCGCGAAGCCGCCCATAGCGCCGCGCGGGTCGCGCACGCGGCCGACGCGACCGGCCGCGCGATCACATCAACGCTCGTCTCGCGCGCCCTTCGACATCCGAACGTGACTGTTCTCGAACGCGCCACGGCGGTCGAGCTCATCGTCGACGATCGCGGTTGTCGCGGCGCGTGGCTGCTCGTGCACGATCGGCTCGTGGCGGTGATCGCAGGATCGGCGACCGCGCTCGCGACCGGAGGCAGCGGGCGTCTGTTCGCGCGGACGACGAACCCGCCCGGTGCAACGGCCGATGGTCTGCCGCTCGCTTTACGGGCCGGCGCCATTCTCGCCGACCTCGAATTCGTGCAGTTCCACCCAACTGCGCTTGCGCTCTCCGGCGCACCTGCGTTGCTCGTGTCCGAAGCTGCGCGCGGCGAAGGCGGAATCTTAGTCGATGCGGCGGGGCGCCGCTTCTGCTTCGACGCCGATCCGCGCGGCGAACTCGCGGCGCGCGATGTGGTCGCGCGCGCCATCTATAAGCAGTTGCAGCGCGATCCGGCCGGCGGCGTGCGCTTGGACCTCCGCCCGATCGGCTCGCCTGATGCGATCCGCGCGCGCTTCCCGAATATCTCAGCCGCGTGCGCACGATTCGGCATCGACATCGGCACGACGCCGATTCCGGTATCGCCGGCGGCGCATTATCACATGGGCGGCATCCGCACCGACCTCTGGGGCCGGACAGCGCTGTCCGGCCTTTATGCGATCGGGGAATGCGCCTGCACGGGTCTGCACGGGGCGAATCGGCTCGCGTCCAACTCGCTTGCCGAATGCCTCGTCTTCGCCGCGCGCGCAGCGGATGACGTGCAAGCTGGTGCCGCTGAAGGTTTCGACACCGAGGATCCGAGCGCGCCGCCGGCGGTCGTCGAAGGTCCGGAGACGATCGATCCGATCGCTGCTTTGCTCTGGGATACGGCCGGCGTCGAGCGCGAGGCGCAAGCGCTGCGACGCGCCGTCGGTGCGCTCGAAGGCTACGCCGTGGAGCGGCGTCCGGTTTCGCGCCCGGCGCTGGAGGCACGTGCCGTGCTCGCGACCGGACTGCTCATCGCGCGCGCAGCGCTGATGCGCGAGGAGAGCAGGGGCAGTCACTATCGTGCCGATTTTCCTGCGCGCGACGACGCGCGCTGGCGCGCGCGGATTTTGTGGAGCATGTCCGGCGCGTCGTTCGAGCCGGTCGCCGCGCCGACGCAGATCCTCTGATGCGGCATCCCTTCGAGCAGTCGCCTTCATTCGTACCGATGACACTCGAGTCGGCTGCCGACTTCGATGAGTTGCTTCACCGCGAGCTGCGCGAAGATATCGGTTCGGGCGATCTCACGACGGAAGCGGTGATCCCGGAGGGTGCGGTCGCGACGGCGGACGTCGTCATCCGAGCGCGCGGCGTGCTGGCCGGCCTTGCGGTCGCGATGCGGGCCGTTGCGTTGTTGGATCCGCACGTCGTGATCGAGCCGCGGATCGCTGACGGATCGCGTGTGGCCGCGGGCGCCGCAGTTGCCCGGATCAGGGGCGCGGCGCGGGCCATACTCACGGCAGAACGCGTGGCGCTTAACTTCTTGGGCAGGCTGTGCGGGATCGCCACCCTGACGCGGGCCTATGTCGACGCCGCCGCGGGTTCTGCCGCGCGCATCGCCGACACGCGCAAGACAACGCCAGGTTTGCGGGCGCTCGAGCGCTACGCGGTGCGGGCGGGCGGCGGCGTCAATCATCGCGCCGGGCTTTACGACGCCGTGCTGATCAAAGACAATCACATCGCCGCGGTCGGCAGCATCGCCGAAGCGATCGAGCGCGCGCGCGCCGCATCGCCGCCGGGAACGCTCATCGAAGCGGAATGCGACACGCTCGATCAAGTGCGCGCCGCACTGACAGCGCGCGCAGATTCGATTCTTCTCGACAACATGGACATCGGATCGATGGCCGAGGCGGTGCGCCTCATACACGGTGCCGCTATTGTCGAGGCATCCGGCGGGGTCAATCTCTCGAACGTCGGAGCGGTGGCGGCGACCGGGGTCGACCTGATCTCCGTCGGCGCGTTGACGCACGGCGCCACATCGCTCGACGTCGGACTCGATTTCGTGCTCGGCTAAGCCGTGCGTACTGGAGCGTGGTAGATGAGTAAGCGGCCGGAAGACGTCCAACAGGACTGGGTCAACGCGCATCTCGGCAAGTCGTCAAAGCAGACGGTCGAGCGGCTGCTCACGGCGCCGCAAGCCCGTCCGCCCGAGGGTGCACCGACCTTGACGCTGCGTGGCGTTCGGGCGCGGTGTGTGGCGGGCGGCGCCTCCAATTTCTGGATCGTCGGACACCCGGCGGCTGAACCGGCGCTGACCGGCGCCTATCCTCTGATCGGCATGTCGCCGAGCGCCTACTTCGTGCAGGCTCCGGAGTTCAATTGGCTGCCATATGCAGTACCGCGGGACCAGCTCACGCCCGACAATCACGCCGTCGAGGGTGATATGGGGAGGCTTGAGGCCGAGATGCACGAGGCATATGGGCCCTAGTTCTTAACTTGCCGGAGGGCCGACCCAATCCGCCGCGAAAGTCTGCTTTTAGGACCAACCACGCCTGCCGCGCGCGTGTCCGACCAACGGTCGACAAAAGGAGGCGTTCGTGAGCAAACCCATCGAGCCCGAGCACGTAATGCTCGAGTTTTATACGACGTGCTCGTTCCATCCCGATGACGAACCGGCCACAGCACCAGTACCCCTCTTCGTCCTGGGGTATCGAGAAGGCAGCGAGCCGGTTTTCGTTTGGCTGGTCGACAAGCACCACTTCGATGGATCGCGCTTGACGAAGGATGCGTACTGGCTTCACGCACTCAACAACCTTGAAGAATATTTCCACAAGAAGCTCGCGAAATGCGTCGAAGAAGAGGCGTGTGTTCGCGGCGGAATCGAACTGCTCGTTCAGACCTATCAGCGACAGTTGCGTTTCACACCGTTGACCCCGGTCGCCGACCACGCGTTTGGACTGCGTCGCGCGGACACCACGGAACTCGCCTCCGTCTGAAACCCTAACGCAGCGCGCTCGCGCACGATCTAAGACGGGCGGCCTCGCGGCCGCCCGTTCGTCTTGTGAGGACAGATGCCCAAGCAGGCCACGCACGCCACCGCCCCGCCGCGCCAACGAGTGATCCTTGCGGGCGTCGACACAGGGCAGGATCAC